>JABDDT010000032.1 GCA_013287475.1 Bacteroidota bacterium | reverse complement strand
GGAAAGCATGATTTTTAATACCATTACCACAAAAGTCATCACCTGCTCTTAAGGGTAGTGAAAGGGCTATAAATAAAACGCATACGATTGCGCTGATTGATTTCATCTGTTGCTAAATAATTTTATCCTTAAAATTAATAAACTCCCAACCAACGCAGGGATTATTAAATTGATGAGCCAGATACCCAGTGATACAGCAAGAATACCTGCAGTATTTAATGTAAATACCTGAAATATCTGAATGCCGGCTGCCCAACGAAATCCAAGATCTGTTAAAAATGTTAATGTAGGTACAACAGCCATCAAAACAAACATAACACTAACGCCGGTAAACACCTGCATTCCTGTCAACGGAATACCGAAAAGAGAAAATAAAAGAAAATATTGCAATATAAAAACCATGTAACGAATCGTTGAAATGAACAGTACGGTTGCCAAAACCGGGAAATTAAAATTTTGGGGTATGGAGAAGTTTTTTTTGTTCTTCTCCATCCATTTATTCACCCTGGCTACTAATGGATCAAACCTGAAATAAATCAGGGCCAAACCGACTGCCGATATTCCAGTTATAATCATAGCCGATCTCAAAAATACAGGCGAAGACCATACTGTCTGAAATTGAAATGGTAAAATTGAAAACAAATAGATACCAACAAATCCGGCAGTTAGTGTTATCAGCATCTGGGAAATACTGCAAAGGATAGTTGGGGTAACTGAAAGGATTTTATTTCCCGGATCAACATATAGCATCCTCCCAAGGTATTCTCCCACTCTGTTAGGTGTAAATGAAGCGATGCAGGTTCCCGCAAGTATAGCTTTAAATGCACGTATAAATCCAATTGGTTGCACGGGCCGTAATGCAATCTGCCATTTGAATGTTTCAAGGGCCCAGTTTACACACATCAACCCAAACATTGCATATAATTTCCACTCTTGTTTGCCTGTCGCTGCTTCCAGCATCTGCTTAAGTGAATCTTTCCAATGCGGTTGTTTGTGAAGTTCTCTTGCGACGGTATAGAAAAGAAACAACATAATGAGCGGTCCGGCCACATAGTTGACTAATAATTTGATATTTTTGTTCAACACCACAATCAAAAATAACGTTCCCTCTGCAAAAGCACTCTAAAATAATCCTAGGCATTGATCCCGGCACTCTCATGATGGGCTGGGGACTGATATGTGTGGATGGGCATCAGACAAAATTCATAGAAATGGATGTGTTGCATGTACCTGTGCGATTAGATGCATATCAGCGACTGGAGCTTATTTATTTTACAGTCCAGCAAATTATTTTGAAATTCAAACCTGATGATTTTGCCATTGAAGCTCCTTTTTTTGGAAAGAATGTACAGAGTATGCTTAAACTCGGAAGGGCGCAGGGAGTTGCAATTGCAGCAGCCATGCAATCGGGCATACCTGTTACAGAATATGCACCCCGGAAAATAAAACAATCCATCACAGGAAATGGAAATGCGGGAAAGGAACAGGTATGGAAAATGCTTCAGCAGATTTTAGAAATCCGGATGAAGTTAGACCGTTTCGATGCTTCTGATGCGCTGGCCGTTGCACTTTGTCACCATTATCAATTCAATTCTCAGGTAAATACCGGAAAAAAAATAAATGGATGGAGAGAATTCATTGCGAAAAATCCAGGGAGGATTGTATGAGAGTGTGAGAGTGTGAGAATGTGAGAGTGTGAGAAAAAACTTTTATATTATTATTCACTTACTCTCACACTCTCACATTCTCACACTCTCACACTTAATATAAGCATATGACAATTTTTACGAAAATTATAAAGGGGGAGATCCCCGCTTACCGGATCACAGAAGATGATTTGTTTCTGGCATTTCTGGATATCAATCCATTGCGCAGAGGCCATACCCTGGTGATACCTAAAACCGAGACCGATCTTTTTTTTGATCTGGATGAAATTTATCTTTCGCGGATTCTGCTGTTTGCGAAACCTGTCGCAAAATCAATTGAAAAATCTTTCCCCTGTAACAGATGCGGGATATCTGTTGTAGGATTAGAAGTTCCTCACGCACACATGCATTTGATTCCCATCGACCATTTGAATGATATGAATTTTAAAAATCCAAAACTGAAGTTAAGCGATGCGGAATTCAGGAATGTACAGGAAAAAATAATTTCAAATTTGGGAATCTGAAAATATTAAACTGTTATACTTTCAACTTTAAATTGAAGTTTCCCGGCTGGTACTATTACATCCGCCACTTCACCAACCTGTTTTCCAAGCAGTCCTTTTCCTATAGGAGAAGAGACAGAGATTTTACCGAGTTTGAGATCGGCTTCCTTTTCCGAAACCAGATGATAGGTTGATTGTTTTTTATTTGAAAGATTGGTAACTGTTACTTTGGTAAGAATCGACACCTTGCTCGTATCAATATTGCCTTCTTCCAGTATGCGCACGTTGGCCAGGTCTGCTTCCAGGCGCTGAATCTTTGCCTCAAGCAAACCCTGAGATTCTTTTGCTGCATCATATTCAGCGTTTTCCTTCAGATCTCCTTTTTCCCGTGCTTCAGCGATGGCCCTTGAAGCTGCCGGCCGGTCGATACTTTTCATCTTTTGCAGCTCACCTCTCAGTTTCTCGAGTGCCTCCTTTGTCAGATATGTGATTCCACTCATAAATCCTCCTCTTGTTTATTTAAAAGAAAAAAAATACAACGCCCTCGGGAGGCGTTGCATTTGTGCAAAGATAAGGAATCCATTGCAAAAGGTAATTTTCAGGGCTATTTTGGGTGGCAGAATAGGCACGCAAATCCCTACCTTAAATACAAATATTGATCCACCTGTCCCCCGGATCATTTTCCAATTAAATTATAACCCGAGTTTGTCCAGCAGTACTTTGGCCATTAAGTAAAACGCCTCCCTGCTATAACCGGCAATATGGGGGGTGAGTAGTACATTGTCGAATCCCAGCAATTGATCCAATTGTTGTTTTTCTATGGGGGTATAACTCTCAAGTTTTTCATTTTCAAGCACATCCAGCGCAGCCCCGGCAATTTTTCCGGTTTCCAGCGCCCGGATCAGGGCTTTCGTATCCTGTGTTTTTCCCCTGCTTGTGTTTATAAAAAAAGGCTTGTTTTTTAGTGAAGTAAAAAAAGTTTCCCCTGCAATATGAAAGGTTTCATCCGTCAGAGGTATATGAAGACTTATTATATCGGAGTACCTTCCCAACTGGTCCATATTGGCTTCCTTAATTTTCCCGGATCCGAAGTTGAATTTGTATTTATCGTAAGCCAGAACGGTGACTTCGAAAGGATCCAGTAATCTTGCGAAAGCAGAACCCGTATTTCCATAACCGATTATACCAACTGTTTTTCCGGTCAATTCAATACCCCGGTTGGCATCCCGGATCCATTTGCCTTGCTTTATTTCCCTGGAAGCTCTTGGGATATTATTCATTAATGAAAGGAGCATGCCAAGAGCATGTTCAGCAACAGCATTTCGATTTCCTTCGGGACTACTTACGCATCGGATACCTTTTTGATTAGCAAAGTCTATGTCCACCAGTTCCATTCCACTGCCAAGTCGCCCAACCCATTTCAGTGAACGTGCTTTTTCCAAAACTGGCCTGTCTATTTTCAATCGTGTAGTAATGATCAACCCTTCCACGTCCCCAATAAGTTCCTTTAATTCTTCATAACCAAGTTGGGGAAGATACAGAACTTCAAATCCCTGCTTCTGCAGCCGGTCGATCAAATACTCATGTACTTTTGATGTCACCAAAACTTTTCGCATGAATAATCTTTTATTTTTTTATTTCATCCTCCAGGTTAGTTCAGCAAACTGCAAAACAGTTAGTTGTTCAGCTCTTTTATTAAATACCGGATCCTTCAGTACTTCTTCCGTAAACAGTGATTTCACGGCATTTCGCAAGGTTTTTCTCCTTTGGTTAAATGCAGTTTTCACAAGTAAAAAAAACATTTTTTCGGTTCTGACATCAACCGGGGTTTTTTTTGGAGTAAACCGGATGACGGCACTTTTTACTTTAGGCGGCGGATTGAAAGCCTGATCACTTACTTCAAAAAGATATTCCACATTAAAAAATGCCTGCAGCAGAACACTGGTAACCCCATAGACTTTATTTCCTTCAGAGGAAACGATCCGAAGGGCCACTTCTTTCTGAAACATTCCGATTAAACGCTCCACATCTTGCCGCCAATCCAGGACTTTAAAAAGTATTTCCGTGGAAATATTATAGGGAAAATTTCCAATGATTGTAAATGGACCTTCAAATGGTCTTTCCATCCGGAGAAAATCCATTTCAATAATTCGATTATTTAATGAAGGGTATTGCTTTTTAAGATACCCTACTTTTTCCCTGTCGATTTCCACTGCTTTGAAATCAACGCCTTCGATTTCAATCAGACTCTTCGTAAGCGCACCTGCTCCCGGACCAATTTCCAGCAACTGCTTAAAAGGATTTTGCTTTAGCGAGTCTATAATCCGCTTGCAAACCAACTCATCTTTTAGAAAATGCTGACCCAGTGATTTTTTCAAATTGAGCTGGCGGGACAAGTTCGTCATTAAGCAAAAATAAACCTTCCTTCATGCTAATAATCGTATTTTTATCCATCGAATAATAATACATGAGCACCTCACAACAAAAACCAGTTATCGGCATTTCCATTGGCGATCTGAATGGGATAGGAACAGAACTGGCTATTAAAACATTTTCTGATAGCAGGCTTCTGGAAATCTGCACCCCTATATTATTTGCATCTAATAAACTGATAAATTTCTATCGTAAATCGATACCTGATTCAACGTTTAATTACCAGCATATAAAAGACCTTTCCCGGCCCTTTCATAAGCAGGTTAATCTCTTTAATTGCTGGGAAGAAGAGGTGGCGATAAGCCCCGGACAACTTACAGATACAGGCGGAACTTATGCAATTAAATCCCTGATTGCGGCCTCGGAAGCCCTGAAGGATAAAAAAATTGACGGACTGGTCACGGCTCCCATTCATAAAAAAAATATTCAGTCCGATTCATTTTCTTTCACTGGCCATACGCCTTATTTAAAACATTTTTTTGGGATGAAAGATGTTCTTATGCTTATGAGTTCTGAGAACTTTCGGGTGGGGCTCGTTACTGAACATGTACCTGTAAGTGAAATTGTTAAATTTATTACACGGGATGCAATCATATCTAAACTGAATATTCTCAAAGATTCACTTATACGTGATTTTGGTATCGATAAGCCACGGATTGCCGTTCTCGGACTCAATCCTCACGCCGGTGATGAAGGACTGATTGGCCGTGAAGAAGAGGACATTATTAAACCCGCCATTAAAGATGCCAAGCACAATATGCTGGTCTTCGGGCCGTATAGTGCAGATGCATTTTTTGCAAGGAATCAACAACAGAAATTCGACGCCGTATTAGCCATGTATCACGATCAGGGTCTGATTCCATTTAAATCTCTTTCTTCAGGGGAAGGCTTCAATTATACCGCAGGATTGCCTGCCATCCGAACTTCTCCCGACCATGGGACAGCCTTTGATATAGCCGGTAAGAATAAAGCAGATAACGCCTCCTTCCTGGCCGCTCTTTACGGATGTCTGGATATTGTTGAAAAAAGAAAGGAATTCAATGAAAATCATAAAAATCCCCTAAAGAAAATGGGATCTGTTGTTCTGGCTGGTGCTGAAGATGAGAGGATTGAGGAAAACTGAGGAAAGTATGGGAGAAGAGAGTATAAGAGTATAAGAGTATAAGAGTATAGGAGTTAAAATATGTGATTTTCAAACTCCTATACTCTTATATTCATATACTCTTATACTTTTTCGATGCCTCTCTTGCATAATCCAAAACCAAAAACTATCTTTGATTGATCCCCTTACTCTACCTCTGATCGTTACTTTCTGACTATCTGCGAAGACTCTCCAATAGCTATGTGAACATTTGTATTTCCGATCCCTTTTCTTTTGAATGACCTGCTGTTTTTCCCTTAAAGCTGAGCATCATCAAATTGTTCACTTCCTGAAATATTAAAAATGAAAAGGATCATTCCATTCAGTCTTTACCTAATGCTGGTAATGCCAGCAGCTTTATTTGCAAATCTGTATAATTTAACTCCTAAAGAAAATACCGATACCAGTTCTTATAGTGCTGGCAATTCAAAAAGCCTGATACTACGCGGAAGTCTTTCAAAATTTAACGCCGCTTATGGTAAAAACTATTTTGAACTAAACTGGAATACTATTGCAGGTGATTTTGACCATTTTGAAATTGAACGTAGTCTGGATGGTCTGAATTATGAAACGATTGGTACTGTAACCAATAAAGATGCAGTTTCTAATGAAAGTCTTTACGCTTTCCGTGATCATTTTCATTCAGCCGTTGCAAGAAATAATGATTTTTTCTACCGGTTAAAAGAATTTGAAGCAAATGGAAATATCATTTATTCCAAAGTACTTATAGCAAGAATGTTCAATACAAAAAGCCTTGCATCCCTCAGTGTTACCCCTGATCCGCTGGCCAATGATATTCTTGTCAATGTTCAATTAAATGAAGATTCTTACGTAATGATGAAAGTGGTTGATGAACATGGAAATCTTATTTTAAAAGAAGGACAGAAAGCAGAGTTTGGACCCAACACTTTTACACTGGAGGGCACCCATGGCCTTCATCCGGGACTGTATACGCTGGAAGTAACCGTGAACAGCAAGGAACGAATGATTATGAAACTGTCTAAAGGATAGAAATACCAAGCTAATATCCGGTAGCCGAAATGCCGGAAATGTAAAGCCCTCCCGTTATTCGACGTGGAGGGCTTTTTTATAATGTGGTGAATGTGGAAATATTATGGATGAGGGAATATGGAAGTTGAATGAGAAAATGATAATGTGATAATCGTCAATAAAATACTTCAGAATTTTCGTACAATGAAGGTTTCAGCTTTGAGCTTTAAGCTTTAGGCTTTAAGCTTACATAGGATTGCAGGCTTTTTACATATTGTTCGAAAGCTTTTGAACCGGATACCGTGATCTTACAAATTGTATGCGGATAATTGTCTTTAAAATCCTTGACAACATCAATATATCCCGCTTCTCGCAGTTTATTAATTTGTACACTAAGGTTGCCTGCGGTAGCTTTTGTTCTGTCTTTAAGGATAGAAAAATCAGATTCTTTTTCCCTCATGAGTAAAGAAATGATTGCAAGACGTAATTGCGAATGCAGTACGGGATCAAGGTCCCTGAATTGATTCATTTCGTTTTTATTTATTATTGACATTTGGCCAGTTGTTCTTCGGTTGACTCTAATCCCCAGTTTGGCCAGAAAGGTTTTGGTTTGTCAGTCTTAAAAAGGACAATCGCTTTTTCAAATAATGGTTTTGCTTTGTCTTTGCCTCCGCCAAATGCAGGAGGAGTATTAAATAAACTTTGTCCCTGCAAATAATAAATTCTCGGATTATCCGGATTCAGTTTAATTGCTATCTGCAAATCTTTGGAGGCCTGTGTACCGTAGGTTTGCCAGCGGGTTTGGGGATCCACCATCATCTGCTGTGTAGCAGACATATTTCTAAGCACATAAATCTCGGAGTTTGTATCAAGTGCCTCTGCCTTATCGCAAAGGGTATTAATGCGAATGCTGTTTGCGTCTTTGTCAATATTTGGATCGGCCCAGGCCGGGATACTTAGTGCAAGTCCTGCATAGTAGTATGGAAGCCACTGGGTTTTTTCGGCATCTCCAATGCGTTCGAATGAATTGGCCACGCTTTGAAATTGAGCTGTTGATTTGGCGGAATCAAAAAAGGACAGGGTTTTTTTCATGGCAGCTTCATATTTTTCACTTTGGGCATTTGTAACAAGAGACCCCAGCATCATAAAAGTTAAGAGAATGTATTTCATAGCATTTTTATTATTTGAAAAATTATAGATTATTGTTTATAGCATCCTGTGTTCTGTCAACACCCCAGCTTAAAAAACATCCTACGAAATAAAATCGATTTGCGGGAGGTGTTATAGGTTGTTTGGTCTGTCCGTTAAATGAATAATGATATCCGTAAATAGCATTGTACCCCAGTATATTACTCATGCTGGCGAATAGAACAATAAATGTTTTGGGTTTCACTTTACTCAGGCTTGGAATATATTCACAACTGAAATTAAGGCTTTGGTAATCTATCGTGCGGCCTTCATCTGCTGTAAAAAATTTCCCTTCATTATTGACCATGAAATTGTAATAAGGACGTCCGGTAGCAAATGTATAAGTAAGATTGAATCCTGCTTTCCAGTTTGTAATAAAACGTTTCATGACAAGAGAGGCGGTGTTGTTTGCAACAAAATCCGGCGTAATCTTACTGGGATAATTCATAAACTGTCTTTTGGTGTCTATATATGAATAACTGATCCAGTAATCAAAATCTTTGAAAGTTTTTTTATCTCTCCAGAAAAAATCTATTCCATCAGCGTATCCGCTGCCTCCATTGGTATAATTAAAATAATTATAACCCATGGGAACTGTTTTTACGAGATTATTATATATTTTATAATAAGCTTCTAATCTGAAAATCTGGTCCTTATTCATTTTCTGAAAATTCAAAATATAATGAGTTGCCTCAGTAAACTTCAGATCAGGTGAATAAAAAAGTTGTTGGTTATCCGGCTTTTCATAAAAAATTCCATAAGCCGCCGAAATCTGGGCATCTTTACCTGTTTTATATGCCAGGGAAACCCGGGGTCCAACATCAGATTGTTTCAATAGAGTGGAATATTCATAACGCACACCCAATTGGGCAGCGAGTTCATTGGTGAGAAAAATATTTACTTCGCTGAAACCTGAAATCAACTGATCGTGCAAAACTTTAAGGGTATCATTATAAGTCAGAGGATTATTATTATACCAGTATTCTGCCCCGAATCTGAACGAACTTAATCCGGATAATTTCTTTTCAAAAACAGCTTTTCCTGTTGTGAGATTTTGTTTATTAGCCAGGATGAAATTCTTTGACTGCATGTAGGCAGTGTCAGGAAAAATTCGGGGCTGATTATCCGGCCCCTGCACCTGTTGCTGTATATTATCAAGATTAGTACTGAAGCTTGTCATCAGTGTCATTCTCCATCCGTTATTTAAGGGCTGTCTCCAACTCAGATTATTATACCAGTTATGATTGGTCAGGTCGAAAGCATTTTTGAGCGTGGGACTGTCTATATCCTGCGTTCTCAAACCAAGGTCATTGTATGCGAATGTTGTATAATATTTGATCATCCCTCCATTATTAGTTTTGATCCGGAAATTTGCGTCTGCATTGTGAAAAGCCGGCAGGCGGAAATAATCAGGTCTTTGACTAACAAGCCCGAAATAAACAGCCGCATTCACGTAGCTATAACTCATTCCCCAGGAATATTTTTTATTATCTGCAAGTTGCTGTGTGCCTACTCCAACCACTATCGGTGAAATGGATGCATCTATCTCAGAACGTTCCGGCATATCAACAGACTCCAGCAATAAAACAGAAGAAAGCGCCTGTCCGTATAGTGCAGAATAACCACCGGTACTGAAAATAGTTCCTTTAAAAAGAAATGGAGAAAACCTGCCTCGGGTAGAGATGTCCGGAACACTGGTATAGTATGGGTTATTGACCAGGCTGCCGTCGATGAATTGTTTGGTTTCCTGTCCGGTACCTCCCCGTACAAACAGTCCCTCCTGTTCACCCACCTGTTGTGTTCCCGGCAGCGTTTTTAAAGCCGCTGTAATATCGGCATTAGAACCTGCGGTAGTAGCGATATCCAGGGAACTCATTACAGCTCCCCGTTTAGAATCGCCGGCTGCAAAAGATCCCGCTGAAATGGTGACAGCTTTTAATTCGTTCGGTTCTTCTTTTATCTGAAGATTCATTTGAATAGATTTACCGGATATTTGAAATGTTACTTCGATGGAGCGGTATCCAACAGAACTAACTTTAAGTGTCTGTAATCCTGTATCAGTACTACTAAAAGAATATTTACCCAAAGAATCAGATGTAGCCCCGTCGAAACTATTTTTGACCGAAATACTTGCCCCGGGAACTGGGTGGCCCTTTGTGTCATTAACTATTCCGGAAATCTGGGTTTGAGAAAAAACACCTGAACTGGTTAGCAGCAGGCTCAATACTATCGCCAGATTTTTTATCAACTTTGATTTAAAAATAATCGCAAAAAACATAGAGCTGAAGTGTGTCAGTAGTTAATAGAATACGAATATAAATTAGTTTATGATATAAACCAAATATGTAAAAAAAGGCCAGGTTTAGACAAACCCGGCCGTCGTTGATCGTACCCTTTAAAACTAAAACTTCAAATGACTTCTATAATATTTTATTTATGGCAACCATATTAACATTCGCATTTTTTATAACGGGAACATCATAGACCAGAGACTTAAATAAAAGTCCATACATTCTGTTCGCCGATTTTGTTCCTGAAATGCCTGTTTCTGCACCTAGTCGTACAATCATGGAACTGGAACCTTCATAAAAATTAGTTACCATGGCGTCTTGAGCGCTTATCGAAATACCAGGATAATCTTTTGTTGGACCGTCGAATCTTTTACCTCTTAACAACGGGTCAGTTTCAGAACCCTGAACAGTTGAAGCAAAAATGGCCGACTCGTGTACAAGGGAAAATGAATGCATTTTGTAATATGACTGGAACTCATGTAATTGATACCCGTCCCCGTCTATATCTAATCCAGAAACAAAGAACTGATTCACCGGCATAAGTTTATTATGATCGGAATGTGTCACAAAAGAAATCCTAAATTCCATCCACCAGGCTGTATGTTCCGGTGCAGTTCCGTCTCCATATTTAATCCTTGGTTGCCATGCGTTGTCGTATCCTGTGCCGCCTGAAATATCCTGCTCAGGTCCCTGAATATCTGTTTCTGACAAGGTCACTTTAGCAGTGCTTCTTCCCAGAATGGTAACCAGCGCATCCATTCCCCACCCTACATTTTCAAAAATATAAACAGCTCCATCCAGACCATCTCCCATGCATCCCTTCCCTGTTTTCAGTACAGGATTTTTAAAAGAGAGTTCAGGAATCAGCGATTGTGCCTGAGTGGTAGCTGCTATAAATAATATAAAAAGAACTGAAGTTAATCTCAATAAAAAATGAGGTTTCCTATTATCAAAAACTGGTGGCCTCAATTGATTCATAACTTGTTTTAATCAGGATTATTCTGATAACCCATAGTGATTGGAACAAGGCATAATTCTTCTGAAGGATTGGAAACCCCTATTTGAAATGATCTAATTCTGTAATCAGGAAAATTGGAAGGAAGTTAATCTGGAGATTGGTACGGCTTAACTGCAAGACAAAGATTGCAAGCGTTTTCCAATAATGCAAGTGTTTGGAAATAATTATTAATTATTGATTATTAAATATTGATTGGATACGACTTTACAGAGCTTCCATTGAGCAAGACATTGAAATCAATAATTAATAATCAATAATTACTATTTGTATTGCGGAATTAATTCATTGGCCAGTTGTACCGTTTTTCGGATCGATTCATCCGAAATAATTCCCTTCTTGAATTCGGCCAATACTTCGGGTAATTTATTATCCATTTCCATTAGGAAATGCTCCTCAAAAGCTTTAACCTGATTTACCCTAACCTCCCGGAGCAGTCCTTGCGTTCCGAGATAAATGATTGCCACCTGTTTTTCTACTAAAACCGGCGCATATTGAGGCTGTTTAAGGATTTCCACATTTCGGGCACCCTTGTCCAGCACGAGTTTGGTGGTAGCATCAAGATCCCCGCCGAATTTGGAAAAGGCTTCCATTTCTCTATAAAGCGCCTGGTCCAGTTTTAAAGTACCAGCCACTTTTTTCATGGATTTAATTTGGGCATTACCTCCTACTCTGCTCACGGATATACCTACATTAATTGCAGGTCGAATACCCGAATTAAACAGGTTCCCCTCGAGGAAAATCTGTCCATCGGTAATGGATATCACATTGGTAGGAATATATGCGGATACATCACCAGCCTGGGTTTCAATAATGGGTAGGGCTGTAAGAGAACCGCCACCTTTTACCCTGCTTTTTAGAGATTCAGGCAGGTCATTCATATTTTTAGCAACCCCATCATCCTGGATGATTTTTGCTGCTCGTTCGAGTAAACGGCTATGCAGGTAAAAAACGTCGCCCGGATAAGCTTCACGACCGGGGGGGGCGCCGAAGCAGAAGGGAAACTTCACGGTAGGCTACGGCTTGTTTAGACAGATCATCAAAAATAATCAGAGCAGGGCGGCCTGTATCCCTGAAATATTCACCGATAGCGGCACCAGCAAAGGGTGCATAGAACTGCAAAGGAGCCGGATCTGAAGCTGAGGCAGCTACTATGATTGTATATGGCATAGCTCCGTTCTCGTTCAATGTTTGCATGATTCCTGCAACAGTTGAGGCTTTCTGGCCAATAGCAACATATATACAATAAACAGGCTTACCGGCTTTATAAAATTCTTTCTGGTTGATAATAGTATCTATTGCAATGGCTGTTTTCCCAGTCTGACGATCTCCAATGATCAGTTCCCTTTGTCCTCTTCCAATCGGGATCATCGCATCAATCGCTTTAATCCCGGTTTGCAAAGGTTCTTTTACCGGTTCACGAAAAATAACTCCAGGTGCTTTGCGCTCAATGGGCATTTCAAAACTTTCCCCGGTTAAAGGCCCCTTCCCATCAATAGTTTCGCCCAGTGTATTCACTACTCTTCCTAACATACTTTCGTAGACTTTAATAGAAGCTATTTTACCGGTGCGACGCACTTTAGCGCCTTCCTTTATCTCTCCGGAATCACCCATTAGCACAATACCCACATTATCTTCTTCCAGATTCAAAGCGATTGCGCGAACTCCATTTTCGAATTCTACCAATTCTCCGCTACCTACGTTATTCAATCCGTATACGCGTGCTATACCGTCACCAACCTGGAGAACTGTTCCCACTTCCTCCATTTCTGTATTTAAATTAAAAACACTGAGTTGTTGAAGTATGATCCCTGATATTTCGTCCGGTTTTATTTCTGCCATATATTTTTTTTAGATTGGTTTTCCAGTTCTTAACGGAACCGGTATATGAATTCGTTTGTTATAAATCTATTTTTGATTTTGGTCAGGTCATAAGCAATACTTGCATCTATTCTCTTTCCGTTACCTTCCAATATAAATCCGCCTATGATATTCTCCTGGACTACACAAATCAATTCCACTTCTTTCATCTGGCCATTCTGTTTAATTCTCTTGATAATAGTGTTTTTCACATCTTCACTTGCAGGTATGGCAGTGATTAAAGTGACGGTATATATATTTTTATATTCCTTGTATTGTTCTATAAATGCATCTGCAATTTCCGGCAGATAGTTTTCCCTGCCTTTTTTAATCAGGAGCTGATTAAATGATTTGGTAATTTCCCCTGTTCTTTCTGAATCCAGCGATTTAATTATTTTAATTTTTTGATCACTGTTAATTACAGGATTGTTCAAAAAATTTACCAATTCTCTGCTTGATTGGAAAACATTTTTAAGATATAAAATATCCTTATATACTTCTTCCAGCTGTCCTTTCGCAATGGAAAGGTCTATTAAGGATTTTGCATATCTGGCAGCAAGTCTGGGATTTGGCATTGTTTAAAATGTTGAAATTTAAAAATTCAGGAACACGGAAATAAAAGAAATCGATTATAATTCTTATTTCAGAATTCGGGAATTTCAAATTAATTGAGTTTCACTTCTTCGGCCAACTGTTTTATATATTTTTCCTGCTCTGGTCTGTTTTGAAGTTCGCGGCGAAGAATCTTTTCAGAAATGCCAACGACAAGTAAACCGATTTCATTTTTAACCTCTATAAGCGCCGCCATTTTATTACGTTCTATAGCTTCCTGTGCATCTGCAAGGATCTTTTCAGATACAATTTTTGCCTGTTCCTTAGCCTCATTAATAATTTTATCTTTTGTATCGCGTGCTTCTCTCAGCATCTGGGCTCTTTCTTCCCGTGCTTTTGCAAGAAGTGCTTCATTCTCACTTTTCAATTGTGCCATTTCTGCTTTAACACGTTCTGCTGTTGCAAGAGAGTCCGTTATACTTGCTTCTCTTTCTTTTAATCCTTTAATAATCGCTGGCCATGCAAATTTGCCAAGAATAAAAAGAACAATGAGAAAAGCAAGCAGCGTCCAAATCAATAATCCAAATTCGGGGAGAAGTAATTTCATAACCAGTATATATTTTGAAAACTACTTAAATTGAAATCCTGTCTTAAAAAACTGCATCCTCCGCCCTTTGCTTTGGATGCAGTTATACGTTCTGCAATGATTTATAAAACCATTGCTAAAAAACCAACAATGATCGCGAACAATGCAGCACCTTCCACAAGGGCAGCAGTCAAAATCATGTTAGCCCTGATGTCGTTCGCTACTTCCGGTTGGCGGGCAATAGCTTCTACTGCGCCCTTACCAATCTGGCCAATGCCAATACCTGCTCCAACAGCAGCAAGTCCGGCGCCCACCGCACCACCTGCATTACCGAGCGGAGTGCTGAGCATAATAGTCAATAAATCCATAATCCTGGCTTTATATTAAGTGAATAAAAACGTTTATGCAAGCATGGAATCCTCATGCTTTTCATCATGCTGATGCTGTTTGCCTTCAATTGCCTGGCCTATAAACACTGCAGTCAGCATAGCAAAAATGAATGCCTGTATAAATGCCACCAGCACTTCAATAAAATAAATGAATATCGTAAAGGCAACTGAAAAAGGTGCCGTACCCCAACCAGCAAATTTGTTCATGTTCCCAAAAATAAATATCAGTGAAATCAAGCAGATGATAATAATATGGCCTGCGACCATGTTTGCAAACAAACGTATAATGAGTGCGAAGGGCTTTATAAATACACTGATGAATTCAACCGGCACAAGTATAAATTTAACACCAAGCGGCACGTCGGGCGGATTGAAAATATGCACCCAGTAATGTTTATCAGAACTGAAAAGTATGACCACAAAGGAAATTATTCCCAGTACAGCGGTAAATGCAATATTCCCGGTAACATTGGCCGAGCCAGGTATCAAACCAATGATATTATTAATTAAAATGAAGAAGAATATGGTTAAGAGGAACGGAAGATACTTGTCAGAACTTGCACCCAGGTTTGGTTTTGCTACTTCATCCCTTACAAATGTTATAACAGGTTCCAGCAAACTTTGAGATCCCTTTGGTGCTGAAGAAACTCCCTGACCGAATTTATATTTTTTTGCAATGACCAGCATAACCCAGGTAAATAAGGCTAGGCCTATGAACATCTGTATCACATTTCGTGTAATGGAAATATCATAAATCCTGATGGATGGGTCAATGGCACCATTATCATTCACGGCCACAATATCCTGGGCACTAAATTTTTTTGGATCGAGTTTTAATTCTTCGATTTTTTCACTCGTAAGCATCATATAATTATCATAATTCGCCTCCCCGTGGTGAAACCTGGACGACATGAAAGCGGCCAGTCCTCTTTGTTTTGAATATAAAATGACGGGAAGCGGGATTGATACAGGATGTTTAACTCCATTTTCACCTACAAAATCAATGATATGAAAATCATGGTTATTCAGTACATGTCCGAATATGATTTCCTTCGCATCGAAGCCGGGTTTTATCTCCTTTTTAAGACTGTCTTTCTGTGCAGAGACGCCCCCTGAAAATAATATCAAAAAAGCGCTGAAACCCGCTACCAATAAAGATTTGAACCTATCAAAGACCATGCGGTATCCGATTTTGCCGCAAAGATAAGGGTCAGGGGGTAATTATCAAGAGCTTTTTACGCTGAACGCGCAACGCTTAACGCGTAATGCTTTCAGTTCATCCGGTAATAATTTAAGATGGAAAAGAAGTGCATGAAATAAATAAATCCGCTTTAATTTGCGAAGCTAAATGTGCGTTAAGCGTTAAGCGTTAAGCGTTAAGCGTTAAGCGTTAAGCGTTAAGCGTTAAGCGTTAAGCGTTAAGCGTTAAGCGTTAAGCGTTAAGCGTTAAGCTTTTCAAACTGCATCTGATGCAACCGAAAGTAAAACCCTTCCATTTCCATCAGTTGTTCATGGGTTCCAATTTCCCTGATTTCACCTTTATCCAGTACAAGGATTTTACTTGCCTTACGGATAGTTGAGAGCCTGTGTGCAATAACAATGGATGTACGATTAGCTATCAGCTTCCCAATAGCATCCTGAATCAGCAATTCAGATTCAGTATCTACTGAAGAAGTAGCTTCATCCAATATTAAAATAGACGGATCAAACAGCAACGCTCTGATAAAAGAAAGCAGCTGGCGCTGACCCATAGAGAGTGTATTGCCCCGTTCCATAACATCATAATCATATCCTCCCGGTAATCGAAGTATAAAATCATGCATTCCAATAAGCTTTGCGGCTCTGACCACCCTTTCAAATGAAATGTCTTTGTTACGTAATGTTATATTATCCAGAATAGACCCGGAAAATAGGAATACGTCCTGCAGAACCACTCCAATATTCGCCCTAAGCGTATCCAGCTTATAGGATTCTATAGGTCGGTTATCAATCAGAATACGTCCTTTTTGTACAGGATATAATCTGTTAAGGATGCTTATAATGGAAGTCTTTCCGCTACCAGTATGCCCAACTATAGCCATAGTTTCTCCCGGCTCGATAAGGAATGTAATATCCTTTAATACGTACCGCTCATCCGTATAAGCAAAATAAATATGTTCAAAAGATATTTTCCCATTAAGTTTATCAGGAGCGAAAGTGCCTTCATCTGTCATAATATCTGTATTATCCAGCACCCTGAATACACGTTCGCTGGCTACCATTCCCATTTGCAGTGTATTGAATTTATCTGCGATAAGACGCAGCGGTCTGAATAATAAATTGAGATATAAAAAGAAAGCAATGATTTCACCCGTTAGAGAAGCAGCCTGTTTTTCCTGAAGATGCAATACCTGGCTCGCACCCCACCAGACCAGTAACCCGGTAGAAAAAGCAAGTACAATTTCCACAATAGGAAAAAATACAGAATACGCGAATATCGCACGGATGTTTGCGTTTCGGTGTTCCCTGTTGATTTTCCTGAAACTTTTATATTCTCTTTCTTCCGAAGCAAATGCCTGAACGATCTGCATGCCCGTGATATGTTCCTGAACAAATGCATTCAGTGCGGCAACGGCATTACGAACGCGTATAAAAGATCGGTTAACAGATTCCTTAAAAAAGTAGGTCGCCAGGATCAATATGGGAAAAGGGATCAGGCATATCAATGTAAGCTGCCAGTTAGCCACGAACATAAAAAGTAAAATCGAAACTATGGAGAGAAGGTCGGAGAC
Source organism: Bacteroidota bacterium (assembly GCA_013287475.1). Taxonomy (GTDB): domain Bacteria; phylum Bacteroidota; class Bacteroidia; order Chitinophagales; family Chitinophagaceae; genus Puia. Next base: position 16,426 of record JABDDT010000032.1, on the reverse strand, counting down.
TATCGGAATCAAACCTTCTGAAAAAATATCATTTATCGCTTCAATATCATTGATTGTCCTTGTTGTGAGCGTTCCGATAGGTGTTTTATCATATTGCGAGAGATTCAGGGATAAAACCCTTTTATAAACTGCAATCCGAAGATCTTTTACAACCGTTTGTCCAAGCCATGCAGTGATAAACGAAAAATAAAACCGCAGTAAAGTTTCTACCAGCAGAATCCCGATTTGCAGGATGGTAACATAAATAATCATCTGGATCATCCGGTCCCTTACTGAAAGATTTTCATTAAGTCCCCCGCGGATATAGGTATTTACTGTGTACTGAATAAGAAAAGGACGCAGGGGTGAAATAATGGCGAGCAGGATTGATAAAGTGATAGATCCGTAAAACCATTTTTTATAGGGTGATGTGTATTGCAGAACCCTCCGCAGCTGACTAAAATCGAAAATTTTTTTCCTGGAAAAGGATGAAGGCATTGAAGTAAAAAGTAAAAATTAAAAAGTTAAAATTAATCCTCTTCCCCCATCGCGTTGCGATAAGCTTTTATAAAAATAACGCCCAGGTTTTTATAAGGAGGAATATAGTCGTCAAATCTTTCGCGCGCAACAGGGTCTTTTTTAAATTTCTCCGTCAGTGTCTTCCATATTGGCAGCCAATCGATATTATTTCCATCCAGCAGGTCGCTGTTGATTGCCTGAAGGATCGGTTCATTCACTGATTTCGTTCCGACCTGTTTAGAAGAAATGATATGAGCATCAGGACTAATACTGAGCACTTCACTTAAGTTATTATAACCGCCACAGGAACCCAGGATAACAATCTTTGCTGAAGGTTGAAGTTGTTTCAGAGTATATCGCACATGGTAACTATGCCCACGATGAATATAAATGGTGGGTTCGAGTTTGTTGTCATAGAGATAATCATCCAGGTGGTGCTGTGCTTTATCATCCGGATCATCCTCTCCGAAAAGTGGACGATTGGCAAAGATCCAGACAGGTTTCCCTTTTATCGATTGAATCCATATCCATTCTTTTGTAGGATTCAGGGTTACTTTCCATTCGGGTTTTCCCAAAAATAATTTTAGAAAATCCTGATATGAATTTTGTCCGTCTTTGTCCTCATCTCCATAGAAAAAAACCTGTTGAATAACCCGGCCACTATCGTCTTTCAAAGAATCATAACTAACTGTATATACCGGAGGTATTCCAAGCTTGGCAGACAGGTCAACTGCCTGAGTTGTATCGGCAGATTCAAAGAGGGCCTCCATCAGGTGGTAGATCACTGTTCCGCGCTTATCGCTGTTGATAAGGTTTCTTTTATAATTCCACTTTACTTCATTCAAAACAAATGCTGCCAGCGGTGGATTTTTATCGAATATGCTGCTATAGGAATCTGCTACATCTACTGCATCTTCTTCATTGGCTCTTTCAAGGCCAATAATAAAGGCCTTCATTATGGTTGCTGCATTATCCTTATCCATTGTGGCCAGGAAATAATCCAGTTTATTATATGCAGCAGCCATCTTTATGAATTTCCTGAAATAATCGCCATGCATTTGGATGATAAGACTATCTCCGCGCGGCACAGACATACGTTGAAAAATTCGTTCGTAAACACCGAGATAACTGGAGGTATATATTTCATCCTCACTTAATACAATGAGATAATATAGTTCAGCAGGTGTCAGAGGATCCAGGATTTTAAACCTGACCGACGCAGGTTTATCGTGCAGGGCATTGATCTCACGAACAAAAACGTCTTTACCCTTGCTTTGGAGCATTGTTGTCAGTGCTTCCATTTCCAAAGCGGTATCCTGAAACGGCGGAAGCATGCGGGCCGCGTAGTCCATTCTCGTTTTTACCAGAAGCTTGTAATATTCGAGATTATTATCTTTTACCTTATTGATATCTGCAATGGTAATTCGGTGGTTGATAAGATTGTCAAGGAATGGAAGATAAAGCTGCCCGCTTTTACTGGATGCAATTCTTCCTACCATGCTGATCAGGGAATCGTTGCTATTACGTATTCTGGAAGAAAGCACTGTATTCCCGGAAGCATAATCATACAGCTTGCGAATATTTTTTCTGCCCCCGGTTATGATCAGGCTGTCAGTAAACGGCAGATCAGGATTTGAACTGAGAATCGGGAAAATCTCATTTGGGTGCAATTCGCAGTATTTTCTTATGAGCAGTACGCGTGATTCTTTTACTCCGGGGTTTTCGACCGGCAGTAAAAAACACTCTACCAGGATATTACCCACTCCATAACTATTTTCGGCAATCACGGGAGTGATACTCATGTTCAGCCGGTCATATTCCATCGCTTTTACAAAAGCATCAAAAAGTACAGGTGCCATGGAAGGCGGGAAATCCTTTTTTCTGAAATGGTTGTTGTATCCTTTAATCATTGATTCCAGGGAACGCAGATTTTTAATCTTCATTTGTCCGCTGAGAGCGGAATCCGTTTCAATCTTTTCCTGTAGAAGGTCAACCTGACGGATCATCACATCAGCGATTTCGAGATTAACATTTTCGTCCTTTGAAGCCTGAATGATATCATCAGCCTTTCCATCGAGGGCCAGAAGTCTCAATTGCTCCTTGTCAATATTGTCGTGCCACAATTTATGCTCCTGTTGAATTTTAAAAGAAGGATTAGCTGTTTGCGCAAATAAGGGCAGGGTCAGCAGCAGAGAAATCGGTACTAGGAGAAAACGGATAATTATCTTCATATTTTAGGCGGTCCAACCCAATACAACAAAAATACAGCCATTTCCGGGATGCGCAAGACGGTTGATGGTTTATGGTCGACGGTATTTAGACGACCATAAACCATCGACCATACACCATAAACCGGGTTTTATGACTTCGGCTTTAAGCCTTCAGCTCAATATCCAGTATTAAAAAATTGTAAACTCAGGTCATTTCCCCATCCCTACGATAGTTTTCGGTTAGTTTTGCGTAAATTTTTTGTTAATGGATGCCAAAGGCAAGAAAATTCTAATCGCAGATGATGAGCCGGACATCCTTGAAGTTCTTCAATATAACCTCGTTCGGGAAGGTTATGAGGTAACTACCGCCAAAGACGGGGAAGATGCGCTGGTCAAGGCTAAATCAACACATCCTGACCTGATTATTCTGGATATTATGATGCCTAAGAAAAGCGGGGTAGAGGTTTGCGAGATACTGCGAACCCAGCCGGTTTTTCATGACACCCTCATCCTTATGCTTACGGCGTTAAATGATGAGGGTTTTCAAATTAAGGGGCTGGAAAGCGGCGCTGATGACTATGTAAACAAACCGGTGAGTCCTAAAGTAATTGTAAGCAGGGTTGGCGCCCTCTTGCGACGTTCCAATAAAGAATCCGCTGAAAAAGTTCTGAAAAGGGGAAACCTCAGTATTGACCCGACAAAATTTGAAGTGGTGGTGGATGAACGCCAGGTGACGCTGGCAAAAAAGGAATTTGAACTGCTTTATCTTCTTGCTTCCCGTCCCGGAAGAGTATTTTTGCGCAATGAAATCCTGAACCAGGTATGGGGTAATGATGTTATTGTAGGAGACCGCACCATTGACGTGCATATCCGCAAGATCCGTCAGAAACTCGGATTGGACTGCATTACCACTGTAAAGGGTGTGGGTTATAAGTTTGTGAACTAAATGCTCAATACGCAGAATCTTACTCCAAAGCAACTATCCGCTTTCACAGCAATTGTACTCGCATCTTCTGTCGCCATCGGAATTTATATTCTTACTTCCAGCTGGATCAACGGATTTGCCTCACTTCTGATCGTATTTACGGGCTCATATCTTCTTATTCAGCTAACACTTGAAAAATTCATAAACAGGAAAATCAAGCTGATATATAAATTCATCCATCAGACGAAGGCAACGAGAAAGGAAGAAGTATATTTCAAATATATTCTTCCCAAGAAAAGCATTGACGAAGTGCGTGAGGATGTGGAAAGATGGGGAAACAAACAAATGGAAGAGATTGAACTGCTGCGCAAAAATGAAGCTTTTCGCAAGGAGTTTCTGCAGAATCTTTCCCATGAATTAAAAACACCCATTTTTGCTATCCAGGGTTATGTAGATACACTTCTGAACGGTGCAATGGATGACCAGAATGTCAGGAAACGTTTTCTGGAAAACACAGAACGAAATGTGGAAAGACTTGTAAATCTGATGAACGACCTGGATGAAATTTCAAAGCTTGAAAGAGGAGAATTGTTATTGCTTAAAGAAAATTTTGTTATCCAGGATCTGATACGGGAAGTCTTTGAATCCCTTTCCATCAACATGCAGGATAAAAAAATGCGCACAGGTATTAAAAAAGGTTGCGAATATCCCACTTCGGTTTTTGCTGATAAGGAAAAGATCAGGATGGTATTACTCAATCTCGTAGAGAATGCATCAAAATATGGAAAGCAACATGGAAGCATACTGGCAAGTATTTATTCCACAGATGGCAAACACGTGCTTGTAGAAATTACCGACGACGGTATAGGAATCGAAGAAGAACACCTGCAGCGTATTTTTGAAAGATTTTACCGTACAGATTCTGCCAGGAGCCGTGATAAAGGCGGTACGGGCCTTGGTCTTGCAATATGTAAACATATAATTGAAGCCCACGGTCAACCCATTCATGTTCGCAGCACACCAGATGTTGGGACTTCCATTGGATTTACACTGGAGACGAAGAAGGATTAAATTGTCCTTCCCATATAAGGATCACTGTATCCCTGCTCGCCTGTTTCCACCCTGCCTGCGTATCTCTTTTCAAAAAGATTGTTCCCGATTATTTTTATTGTAAAATCATACCATCCGAAATTCTTCGAAAGATCTATCGGTACTATGACATTATCAATATTTCTATCGGCAGGATGCAGAATTTTTTTTAACGGCGTACTTTTATAAACATTATCTGTAATTAGTACCCTGAAAGGTGCACTTGTTGGATTATGCATGATGATTTGAATATTACCCGTAAGCTTCATTTTATTAATCGTCCCGGTTTGATATTCACAAAATATTTCAACCTGCGGATCAAGAACAGACCCTTTGAATTCACGATAAAATCCATTTGGCCCGTAAACTCTTAAGTGATACAGATTATTTTCGAACTCCTGCAGTGGCCATGAGGCTTCAATATGATCCGAGGATTTCACTGCAAATGCCCAGGTACGAAGTTCTTTTAAAACATGCGATCCGTTTTCCAAATGAATATATTTTCCGGGTGCGTATACATTGAATGGTGATCCGAGAGCTTTTTTACCAAATACTTTTCCGCTTGCTTCAAATCTGATATCAAATGCATTTTTCGTTTCATTCAATTTCCCTTCGGCATATAACTGATACAATAAACCATTGGATGGTTTGATACCAGGTTCCTGTTTCGGCATAAAGTGTGATGCAAATGGATCTTTGCGGAACTCACTAATTTCATCCGGAGTTAATGCTTTATATCCTGAAGGCAGTTTTTTAAATTTTGCATTATAAACAGATTCCATAAAGGGATCTTTTTTTACAAATTCCAGATTTGCTGCCTGGTCCGGATCTGATGTTTTGAATACAGAAGTCAAATTTCCGCATACGGTTCGTCGCCATTCACTGATAAGGGAAGACTGAATGGGCTTTCCGGTTTTTTGACTGAGAAATATTTCCAGAAATTGTAAAGAAGAAGTATGATCAAACACTTCTGAGTTGACAAATCCTCCACGACTCCATGGAGATGCTACAATCAGAGGTACACGGTAACCTAGTCCGATTGAGCTTTCACGACTGTATGGTTCAGGAAATCTTTTTCTTTCTTTTTCCTGTTGGAGAGTAACGAATTCGACCCGCGTATCAATACCTTCAGAAGTTTTACCGGTTTCACTTCTTCCAGAATGCGGCGCAACAAATGGTGGAAAGTGATCAAAGTAACCATCATTTTCATCGTAGGTAAGGATAAAAATCGTCTTCTTCCAAACATCAGGATTTTGTGTAAGTATGTCCATGAGTTCTGAAATATACCATGCTCCAAACCAGGCGGATGACGGATGATCAGATAAATTTTCAGGTGCTGCAATCCATGAAACGGTCGGCAGCTTCCCCGTTTTTACATCATCCCTGAACTGATGAAAAAGATCACCCTTAGGCAATTTTAAATTACGTCCGGAACCGTTATCCTCATATGTAATTTCTTCAAGTGAATGATAATCCGGATCATTTACATTCGTAACAAATGCTTTCTGGTGAAGGCTTTTATCCTTTAAAGAAAGGGAATCAAATTTTTCCTGACTATTATCCTTTATTTCTTTGATTGCCCCTTCAAGAGATTTTTTCTTTTTATTCAATTCTTTCTGCACTTCTATTTTTGAAGGATCAGAAGGCTGCAGGTTATCTAATTTTTTTTGCAATGAATCGATTTCAGCTGGTAATGAATTAATCAGATTTCTTACCTGAATAAGATGCTTACCATGAAGCCGAATATTATATTGCGAAAAGAATTCAAGCGGGTTGTCCTGAAAATTAGATAACCAGGGATCTTCTTCATCCTTGAATCCGACATCAATGCTCACTTCATTCTGATAAAACTTCCAGGAAATATCATTGTCATCCAGAATCTCGGGAAATGTCTTCCAATGAAGTGTCTCGTAATCCATATCATCGTTCCAAACATGTGCCATGGAATTTTCATTTTGCTCGGCGCGAACGGTACCCGTCCAGAAAAAAAGTCTGTTTGGATTGGTACCCGTAAGTGATGAACAGAAATGCTGATCACAAACTGTAAATCCGTCTGCTAATGCATAATAAAACGGAATGTCCTCCCTGTTATAATATCCCATTGTCAGGGGCATATCCGCATATTCTTTAATGCTGTTTCTTTTTTCATTTAACCATTGATCATATTTTCCATCATTGCGTGCGTTTACCTGATTTTTCCATGAATGAGGAAGTGAGCTCATCCAGGTTGCTTTTGTATCCTTTATATTCAGATGGAAAGGTGCAAAAGTCTGGCCTTTTTCATTTGATTGTAACCAGACCGGATTCCCATTTGGTAGCTGAATAAAACGGGGATCATTAAACCCCCTGACACCTTTCAACGTACCAAAACAGTGATCAAAGGACCGGTTTTCCTGCATTAAAATAACGATATGCTCTGCATCCATCCATGTGCTGCCCGGACTTGGATCAATTGAAAGTGCTTTCTGTATGGCGGCAGGTATAAGAGCATTCATGCCGGTCAAACCAGATAATAATGTTGCTTTTTTTATAAATTCCCTCCTTGTGTCCATTGCCTTGATTTAGCGCCTGATAAAATATCAAATGTAAACAGGTCATATAAATGCAGTTGTTTAACCGCATGAACTAATCATTAAATTTATTCAAAAACAAGTGGAGTCATCGATTTATTAATAGTTTAGAATATGTCAAAAAAATCAGCCATTGTTATCGGTGCCGGTATTGTTGGACTCGCTACTGCAAGAGCATTAGCGATTAAGGGTTACGCTGTGAAAATAATTGAACGCAATTTTAAAGCTACAGGTGCTTCGATAAGGAATTTTGGTATGATCTGGCCAATTGGACAGCCTGCGGGAAAACAATATGAAAGATCGATAAAGAGCCGCGATATCTGGAAAGTTATAGGGAATTCCTCTAAACTATGGTATGATCCTGTCGGTAGCCTGCACCTGGCTTATCATGACGATGAATGGAAGGTTTTGCAGGAACTATTTGAAATATTTAAAAAAGAAGGGAGGGATGTTCAACTTTTAAATAAAGAAGCACTGTTAAAAAAATCCGCTATTGCCAAAGAGAAAAATTGTGTTGGTGGTTTATATAGCAATGAAGAAATTATCGTTGATCCGAGGGAAGCGATTTCCATCCTGCCGGTTTACTTCCAGGAAAAATTAAATATTCATTTTATCTGGGGTAAAACTGTAACAGCAGTAAGAAGCGGACAAATTGCAATCGGATCCGAAATCATCCGGTGCGATCAGGTATTTATTTGCAGCGGATCTGATTTTGAAACGTTATATCCTGAAGAATATGCAAAATTTCCACTGACTAAATGCAAACTACAGATGATGCGATTAGTTGAAGCAGGACTATCCAGAATAGGGCCGGCTTTGTGCGGCGGCCTTTCTCTAATACACTATGCCAGTTTCAAAGCCGCTCCATCACTACATTTATTAAAGAAAAGATATGAAGAAGATATGTCTGAATTCCTCAACCTGGGCATCCATGTGATGGTTTCTCAAAATCAAACTGGCCAGTTGACTGTGGGTGATTCTCACGAATACGGATTATCGCCGGATCCATTCGACAGGAGTCATATTAATAACATGATACTGGAATATCTTCAGGAGTTTACATCTTTAAATCGCCCCGAACTTATTGAATCGTGGAATGGAGTTTATGGAAAACTTACCAATGGCCAACCTGATCTTTTCTCCTCTCCTGAACCTGACGTATTTATTGTAAATGCTGTCGGTGGTGCAGGGATGACAGTTTCCTTCGGACTTACCGAAGAACTGATCAATACATTATAAAATGTTTTTGACAAATAGAACGCACTAGATGGAAACGGCGGACTTTAATTCTACAAATTCTTGTTTTTTGTATTTCGACGAAAAATAAACCAAAGAAAGTATTGCGCCTGCAATACCCAGGATCGAAAGCAGCACAACTCCATGTGAATAAAATGAAGTCCATTGCAATTTTATTTTTAATACCTCCTTTGAGATCAGGATGCCCACACTTCCCAGGTATCCAAATGAATCAGCAACATATATAAGAAATCCAACATTACCGGGAAATCTGAAACTGGCTATCAGCCTTTCAAAAAAAATACAATTGAATGGAATATAAACGGTGTACAGGCCCAGTCCAGTCAGTGTAAGCCACCAGAAAGCATTTATAGATCCCTGCATAAAAAAAATACTGGTCAGTCCTGTAATTATGAAACCGGTTATAATTATGTAATGGGTGTAAATCAGTGCTTTTATATTATTTCTTATAAGAATCATGCTCCCCATTAATAAAAGCAGAATCAGGGTTACGGGCGCTTCGGTTTGAGTAAATATGGCCGGTTGCATGCCGTATCCGTTTTCTTTCAGCATGTCCGCCATAAAATTATCCCTGATATCACGAAATACTGTTGCAAAAACATAGATACCAATAGATGCAATAAGTCCGGGAAGGAACATCTTCACAAATTCTTTTCTTCTTTCAGCGGGCATTGGTTCACGAACGCTTCGGTCAATCACATCGGCAGATGAAGGAGGAGGTATTTTTTCCAACAGGAAAATCATCACAAGTAGTGGTATAGCAAATACAAATCCGGTTACAAATGGCAGCCAGTATTCGCTGGTACCTAACTTCTGAAGGATAAAACCGGCAACTGTTTTAACAAAACCTGAAGAGAAAATAAAACTAACTGATAATGCCGCACCGATAAAATCTGTTGCTCTTCTTCCTTCAACATAAGAAAAAATGATTCCCCAGATCATGCCCAATGGAAATCCATTGACAAACATGAATACAATATTCCAGGGCGCCGGAACCAGGGCAAATAATAATAATCCCGTCCATGAAATTCCAACCAGCAGTAAAATTATTTTGCCCCGCCCGATCTTTTTCAATTCAGATATGAACCGGATTCCATAAAATTTACTACTTGCGTAACCAATTACCTGGCTGATAACCAGCCATACTTTATAACTGATGCCTGCATAGTGCATTCCTTCGAAACTGCAAACGGTAAATCCCTTCCTGAAACCATAGACCATGGTATAGGTCAGAAAACTTACAATTGCGGCAAAAATGGCGATCGTTTTGTCATTTCGGTTTTTGACTGTAGGTGCAAATGTCAATGGATTTGTTTAGTTATTTAGTATAAGAAATTCTGATAATGACTGTTATTAATCGGGTTGCTCCTGTAAATGCTGAAATATGAGTTCCTTAAAAATATCGAGCGAAGGCATCGGTTGATTTTCCAGTTTTGCTGCTTCATCCCAACGTCGCATCTGAATTATTTCCCGGAATAGAGGATCCTCTTCAAGTAAATCCGCTTCTTCCTCTGACATTTGTCCACCCTGAAATTCCAGCGTATGTTTACTTGCATCAGAAAGTTTATCATAATAACCCGGCTCACGTAAAGTGAGATATCTCTTTGCAGCTACATGTGATGCTACCAACCGTGTTATACGAAAAGAAAATCCACGGGTCTCCAGAAAAGATGCACCAATAGCTTCATGGTCTTTTATACCATAACTGCTCATGGCATTTTCATTCGTAACTTTTTCTGCAATATGGCCTATATCATGTAGAAATGCGGCCAGCACTACTTCATCATTAAATCCATCCGATTTTGCAAGCTGCGCTGACTGGACCATATGTTCCAGTTGGGATACTTTTTCTCCTGAATATTCTTCGCCACCATATAAGGAATACAACTGAATAATTTCATCTGATATTCGCTCAGCTTCCCGTTTTTTCATAGATGGTCAGTAAAATATTGACTTAATCGGATCTGCCGTTCCCGCAAAATCATTTGTTTCATTAAAAGCAATATATAACACTTTCGGTTTATATGCTTTAAAGTATTCATACACAACCCATCCAGGGTTACAATAATCAGATTTTCCGTTTTGTTCTGCTGTGCTATACAAAATTCTACTAAGAAGAAACAAAAAGTAAAAAGTAAAATTTTCATGTTGGTCGTGAAAGAATTAAAAAGGGAGCTATGCCGATGAGTGGCGAAACTATCCTTGTCAGGTAAAGAGAATGTTAATGGATATTTATGAAAACATTATCTGTCTATTCAGAATGAAATATTTAATCGCCAATTGGTCAAAAAGAACAGTTAAAGGAAAATTATATTCTTTTCCCATATTTGACTCATTGACAATGTTTAATTAACCATTGCGTAATGATTTGGTAATAGAAGATTCAGATCTTTGAAAAACCTCCTCAATGGAAAGACGTCATTTAGATGTTGTTGTATTGTCGGATATTCATCTGGGCACATACGGATGCAGGGCAAAAGAATTGCTCAACTACCTTCGCAGCATACAACCGGATTTGCTGATTTTAAATGGAGACATTATCGATGGCTGGCAATTCAGTAAACGATTTTTTCCTTCTTCTCATATGCAGGTTATCCGGGAGCTGATGCAGTTTATTACCAATGGATCACGGGTAGTTTATATTACAGGTAATCATGATGAGATGATGCGGAAATATACTGATCTCCATATCGGTCAATTTACCCTTGTAGACAAAATGGTATTGGAGATAGATCAAAAGATGACGTGGATTTTTCACGGCGATGTGTTTGATAATACCACACAGGGGAGTGCAAGAATGATGGCCAAACTAGGAAGTAACGGATATGGCTTACTCATCTTGTTTAATAGGATGGTAAATGCTCTACTTGGATTCGTCGGAAGAGAAAAAGTTTCCATTTCTAAAAAGATCATGGAAGGTGTTAATAAAGCCGTTGCCAAAGTGAATGACCTGGAACAGATTGCTTCGACACTGGCCATCAAAAAAAATTACGACTATGTTATTTGCGGACATATTCACCAGCCTGCACTTCACACAATAGAAAATGCCGATGGTAAAGTCATTTATATGAATTCCGGTGACTGGGTTGAACATATGACAGCCCTGGAATATGAAAATAAAAGCTGGCGTTTATTTGAGTATCAGGCTAAAGATTTTCCAGTTTCACACCAAAAAGAAACCAAACAAACTCTCAATGTTGTCACAGACGATTTTACTGTGCATTTATCAAGGCTAAACGCCTAACATCCAACGCTTAACGCTTAACGCTTAACGCTTAACACTAAAGTGTTCAGTGATTCTTTTTAGTCTAACTACCATTCTACCACACTTCCACACTTCCACACTTCCACACTTTCCAATGTGGTCTTTACCAAATTATGAAGATGTGTTCCCAGACCATAAATCCTTTCATTATACCTATCGTATAATACTGGTTATTAACAATATACAATCAATGTTATCAAATTATTACCAAATCGTTAATAGAAGACCTGGTCATTAATAGATCTAATTTTGCCCAAATTTTTACAATGGCGTTGAATAATATCATGAAGATCTTCATGCCGAAAGACAGGATATTCTACTCGCTTTTTGAAGAAGTAGCAGCAGGAGTAACCAGGATGGGTCGTCTGTTAAAAACAGTAGTAAGTGAACCGGATATTGATAAAAGGGCCGCACTTGTTTCCCAGGTTGAAGAACAGGAACACGTAAATGACGACCTCACTCATAAAGTCTTTACTGAACTCGGTCGAAATTTCATAACACCTTTCGACAGGGAAGATATCCATTATCTCGCCAGCGCTTTAGATGATATCTGTGATTACATATATTCCACTGCAAAAAAGATTAATTTTTATAAAGTGAATCCCAACGATACCGGAATCCAAAAGCTGGCTGATCTGATCGTTGAAGGAACCACACAGGTAGGATTGGCCATCAGTGAGCTGCGCAACATGCGTGATATGAGAAAGATCACGGACGCTTTGGTGAAGATCAACAGTATTGAAAATCAGGCCGACGATGTTTTTGATATGAGTATTGACAGGCTATTTGAAACGGAGCCAGATGCCAAAGAGGTAATTAAAAAAAGGGAAATCTACCAGGTTATGGAAACCGTCACCGATAAATGCGAGGACGCTGCCAATGTGATTGAAACCATCATTATTAAGTATGCATAACTCTATAAACTGGTATGGAAGTGTGGTAGTGAGGGAGTGTGGTGGTTGCGAATATAAATAAATAAATTCCCTTTTTCGAATGACTTTCCTGGTAATCATTATTATACTCGCTCTGATTTTTGATTTTATCAACGGATTTCATGATGCAGCCAATTCGATTGCAACCGTTGTTTCAACTAAAGTTCTCACTCCTTTCCAAGCTGTTCTCTGGGCCGCTTTGTTCAACTTCGCCGCATTTTTTATTTCTAAATACCTGATCGGAGAATTCAAAATTGGAAATACGATTGCCAATTCGGTTAATAAGGATTTTATTACACTGGATGTAATTTTTTCAGGATTGATAGGTGCTATAGCCTGGAACCTTCTGACATGGTGGTTCGGTATTCCTTCAAGTTCATCCCATACGCTCCTGGGAGGATTTATGGGAGCTGCTATAGCTCATGCCGGATCGTTAAGCAGGCATGGTATTTCTGTGATAAATTATACAAAAGTAGTCCCGACATTCCTGTTTATATTCCTGGCGCCTTTTATCGGGATGATAATTGGATTTATTATCACGATTACTATTGTAAACATTTGCCGTAATGCAAATCCATACCGTGCAGATAAATGGTTTCGCAAATTGCAGCTTGTTTCTTCAGCGTTGTTTAGCCTGGGACATGGAGGAAATGATGCGCAGAAAGTAATGGGAATTATCGGCGCCGCGATAATCTTTTATCAGCACCAGTTGGGACATACTATGAGCTTCAAAGAATTTGTAAATCAAAATATGTGGGTTCCGCTTGCAAGTTTTACATGTATAGCGCTGGGAACTTTAAGCGGTGGATGGAAAATTGTAAAGACCATGGGAACACGGATCACAAAAGTTACTCCTCTTGAAGGGGTTAGTGCGGAAACAGCAGGTGCCATCACATTATTTATCAGCGAAAAATTGGGGATACCCGTTAGCACCACTCATACTATTGCAGGTTCCATTATGGGCGTAGGGGCAACAAAGAGACTCTCGGCGGTCAGGTGGGGGGTTTCCATCAATCTGCTCTGGGCATGGATTCTTACCATACCCGTCAGTGCGATCTTCTCAGCCATCGTTTACATGGTTTTATCCCTGTTCAGACATTAGGAAAGTATGGGAGTATTGCAGTGAAATCATTTTTCACTGAACTCCCATACTCCCATACTCCCATACTTTCCTTTGGCCTTTAAGCTTAAAAATGTACTTTGCGCCCGTTAAAAAAACCGGTCCATGAAAGGAATAATTCTGGCAGGGGGTTCTGGTACGAGACTGCATCCAATTACATTTGCTATCAGCAAACAAATCATGCCGGTTTATGACAAACCCATGATTTACTATCCCTTATCTACTTTGATGCTGGCTGGTATTCGCGAAATTATGATTATATCCACCCCACATGACCTACCCCTTTTTGTAAGACTTTTCGGGGACGGTTCCCAGTTTGGTTTAACGATTAGCTATGCTGAACAGGCGCTTCCAAATGGCCTCGCACAGGCTTTTGTTATTGGTGCCGACTTCATCGGAAAAGATAGTGTGGCACTGGTGCTTGGTGACAATATATTTTATGGATCGGGACTTGGGGATCAGCTTTCTGCAAATAAAAACCCCGATGGTGGTATCGTATACGCTTATCATGTCAGTGATCCCGAGCGATACGGAGTAGTTGAATTTGATGCTCAGAAAAATGTCGTATCCATTGAAGAAAAACCTGAAAAGCCAAAAAGCAATTATGCAGTACCCGGATTATACTTTTATAATAATGAAGTGGTTTCAATTGCAAAAAATCTGAAACCCAGTGCCAGAGGGGAATACGAAATAACGGATGTAAATATAGAATACCTGAAAAGAGGTAAACTGAAAGTCTCCATCATGGACCGGGGTACAGCATGGCTGGATACGGGGACATTTGATTCGCTGATGCAGGCCACACAGTTTGTTCAGGTCATTGAACAAAGACAGGGAATTAAAATCGCCTGTATTGAAGAAATAGCTTATCGCAAAAAATTCATTACAAAAGAGCAATTGAAAATTATAGCAAAACCATTGCTCAAAAGCGGTTATGGACAATACCTGCTGGATATGATTGACCATCCATAATGACTGAATAATTATGAAAAAAATTCTGGTAACCGGAGGCTGTGGTTATATAGGATCACATACACTTGTAGACCTGATTGATAATGGTTTTGAAGTGATTTGCGTGGATAATAATTCAAGGTCAAATCCCCGCATCCTGGAAGGGGTACAGAAAATTACGGGGAAAAAGATCAAGAATTATAAAGTGGATCTCTGTAACCTGGATGACAGCTTTGCCATTTTTCACGAGAATCCGGATATTGCAGGTATTATTCATTTCGCAGCGTATAAATCGGTTGGTGAATCAGTAGAAAACCCATTGATGTATTTTGAAAATAACCTGATGTCACTGATCAACCTGCTGAAATGTGTTCAGGAATTTAATATCCCCAATTTTGTTTTTTCATCTTCCTGCACTGTTTACGGAAATGCAACAGAAATACCCGTAACAGAATTGACACCACCGCGACCTGCTGAATCTCCTTATGGTTATACCAAACAAATGGGAGAACAAATCATAAATGAGTTTTCAAAATCCTCCGATTCAAAAAGTATATTGCTCAGATATTTCAATCCGGTTGGCGCCCATCCATCCATTCTGATTGGTGAACTGCCTATCGGCAGACCGGCTAACCTGGTTCCTGCCATTACTCAGACTGCCATCGGAAAAATCCCTCAGATGGAAGTGTATGGTGATGATTATCCGACAAGGGACGGATCCTGTATTCGGGACTTCATTCATGTTTCTGATATTGCACACGCACATACACTGGCTTTACAGTATATGATCAAACGGAATAATACTAAAAAATGCGAAGTATTTAATCTGGGCAGCGGGAATGGTGTTTCTGTTTTAGAAGCCATTCATGCTTTTGAAAGAATCAGCGGAATCAAACTCAATTATACCATAGGACCGCGCCGCCCCGGGGATGTAGTCGCTATCTATGCAAACAATGATCTTGCCCGTGAAGAATTGGGATGGATACCAAAATTTTCACTCGATGATATGTTATCCACGGCCTGGAGATGGGAGCAGAAGATTAAAATGGACGAGTCTTTTTATAATAGTAAATTTTCGGAGCTGAATTAAAGCTTCAAAGAAATCAACCAACATATAATGATCACTGTAACAGGCCAAAAAGACACCAGAAGCGGATTTGGGGATGGAATTGTAGAGGTTGCCAGGAAAAATCCTGAAATTGTTACACTCACGGCTGATCTGGCGGGTTCATTGAAACTTAATCAGTTCATCAAAGAATTTCCTGATCGTTTCTTCCAATGTGGAATAGCTGAAGCCAATATGATGAGTATTGCTGCCGGAATGACCATTGGTGGCAAAATACCTTTTACTACAACTTTTGCTAATTTTTCAACCGGAAGAGTTTATGATCAAATCCGCCAGTCCATTGCCTATTCCCGTAAAAATGTAAAAATCTGCGCTTCACATGCAGGTCTGACTTTGGGTGAAGACGGGGCAACCCATCAAATTCTCGAAGACATTGGATTGATGAAAATGCTTCCCGGTATGACAGTAATTGTACCCTGTGATTATGCTCAAACAAAAGCTGCTACTGTTGCCATAGCAAATTATGAGGGACCTGTTTATCTG
>JABDDT010000031.1 GCA_013287475.1 Bacteroidota bacterium | reverse complement strand
ATGAAAAATGTGAAAAGTGAAAATTGAATTATTAATGATAATATATAAATATTATTCCTGTTATGATTTTAAAAAACCGGTCCAGAATATTACGAACAAATCCTTCCATCAGAAGCATGGTAGCGGAAACGCACCTCAGTGTGGCAGATTTCATTGCTCCACTTTTTATAGATGAAGGAAAACAGGTGCGACAGGAAATTGCTTCCATGCCAGGATATTTCAGGAACAGCCTGGATATTACTGTAAAAGAAGTAAAGGAACTGCATGCGCAGGGATTGAAATCGGTATTGCTCTTTATTAAATGTAAAGATGAAATGAAGGATAATACGGGGAAAGAAGCCTGGAATCACGATGGTCTGATGCAACGAAGCATTCGTGCAATTAAAGAAGCAGTACCCGAAATAATTTTAATGACCGACGTGGCACTTGATCCCTATTCATCATACGGACATGATGGCATCGTAAAAGAAGGTGAAATCGTAAATGATGAAACAGTAGAGGCCCTGGTAAATATGAGTCTTAGTCATGCGGAAGCGGGTGCAGATTTCGTAGCACCCAGTGACATGATGGATGGCCGCATAGGTGCCATCAGGAATGCATTTGAAAAAAACGGATTCAGCAAAACAGGTATCATGGCTTACAGTGCAAAATATGCTTCCTGTTTTTATGGCCCGTTCCGCGATGCCCTGGATTCTGCACCAGGTTTTGGTGATAAAAAAACCTACCAGATGGACTATGCCAACCGCACTGAAGCTATTAAAGAAGCACTCCAGGATGTGGAAGAGGGGGCAGATATTGTGATGGTAAAACCCGCTCTCGCATATTTGGATATCATCCGTGAAGTAAAAAATGCAGTACGCGTACCAGTTAGTGCATATAATATCAGCGGAGAATACGCGATCATGTATCAGGTTGAACTCTACATAACGACCGCGACGGATTTCCTGCCATTTGATTTCATTTTCACCAAACGGAAGGTTTCTGCGTTTCTCTACTATTGGAAGATAGGTTTTTAAAAAAGCCATCCCATTCGCTTTCTGGAACGCAAATAATCTTTCTGCATCTTCTGCATCCACCGGACGCAGGTAGTCATAAAATATCCCGCCGATACCACGCAATTCTTCACCCCGGTGGTGATTGCTGAAATAATGATCACATTCTTTTTTATAAAGTGGATATAATTTTTCGCCAAATGGATCCAGGGTTTGTTTTATTGTGTTGTGAAAATAAACAGCGTCTTCTTTAAAGAGATAATAGGGTGTGAGATCCGTTCCACCTCCAAACCAGCTGTCGATTATTTCATCTGATTCATTATACAATTCAAAATAGCGCCAGTTGGCATGCACCGTTGGTACAAATGGATTCACAGGATGAATTACCAGTGATAAACCACAGGCAAACCATTTGGAACCCTCAATTTTCAATTGTGCTTTCATGGCATCCGTAACATTTCCGAATACTACTGAACTGTTCACACCGCCTTTTTCAAACACATTTCCGTTTTCAATTATCCTTGATTTTCCGCCGCCTCCTTTTTCTGTTCTTTCCCAGCAGTCTTCTATGAATCGTGACTTGCCGTCGGCTTCTTCCAAACTTTTGCAAATGGTATTTTGTAATGAATGAATAAACTGGATCCAGTTTTCACGTAAAGCGGCAGCATTTGTTTTATATGTACTGATATCATTCATTATTAAAGAGATGACAGAACTTGTTTTTCCTGCTTTAGATAAACATGATTTTTAACTGTATCGATGAAGGCTTTCGCATGATCAACCGGAACATGCGGTAGTATTCCATGACCCAGGTTAGCGATATAACTGCCGGGCCCGAAGCTGTTTAACATCTTCGTCACTTCCTTTTTTAATTCAGGAATAGGACTTAGCAGTCTGGCAGGATCCAGGTTTCCCTGCAGGGTAATGCCCGTCCCTGCCAACTTCCTGGCTATTTCGGGACGAATGCACCAGTCCAATCCGATGCAGGCCGCACCGGTACTAACCATTTCAGGTATCGAGCCCCATGCTCCTTTTGCAAATAAAATGCTTGGGACATCATTTCTTAAAGCCTGGATAATCTGCCGCATGTATCTCAAAGAAAAGATTTCGAAATCATCCGGACTTAGTAAACCTCCCCAGGAATCGAAGAGCTGGATAACATCTGCACCCGCCTTCACCTGTTGTTTCAGGTAAGCTATGGTTGTGTCGGTCAGCATTTGCAATAAACGATGTGCGAGTTCAGGTTGGGTATAGCAGAATGTTTTTACCAAATCGAATGTTTTCGATCCTTTTCCTTCTACCATATAACACAGAAGTGTCCACGGTGCTCCGGCGAATCCAATAAGTGGCACCCGGTTATTTAATTCCATTTTCGTTAATCTGATCGCATCAAATACATAACCAAGCATTTCCTCAATATCCGGAACAGAAACACGGGTAAGATCATCTTTTGATCTTATAGGTTCCGGTAAAACCGGTCCTTTGTTTTCTATAAGTTGTACTTCAAGTCCCATGGCCTGAAGCACTACCAGTATATCAGAAAAAAGTATGGCAGCATCAACACCAATCTGATTAACGGGCTGCAGTGTAATTTCTGTTGCCAGTTCAGGTGTTTGTACCCGGGTAAAAAAATCATATTTATCCCGCAGCTTGCGATAATCTGGCAGGTATCGCCCTGCCTGTCGCATCATCCAGACAGGAGTTCTCTCAGTAGATTCTCCCCGAAGTGCTTTTATTATTAAATCATTTTTTATCATACTTATGTTATAGGATGAGATGTAGCATATTCAACAGCCATGTTAAAAACATAGGCTTTATCTGCTTCGGGCGAAATAATAATTTTATTGGTTGTCAGGTTGTTCAGTGCAGCTGCGGTCGTTTTACCCATGGCAAATACGTGTGTTTCCGCCTCGAGATGGTTTAGGGAAAAAAAACTTTCAGCGGCTTTCGGACTGAAAAATAAAATTGCATCCGGCGTATCCTTCAATCGCACAGGTGTAAGCTTTGTTTCGTATACAATTAATTCTGTCAGACCGATATTATTTTTTCTTAAATTATCAGGAAGTATATCCATTCGCTGGTCTCCACAAAAAAATACAGCTTCTTTTACTTTGTTCGTAATCATCATCCGGGATAATGAAAAAGCATTCTCTGCATATGCGACAATGGATTCACTCCCAAAAAAATTTTCAACTGCAATACGCGTTTCATTACGGATACAAAAGATTTCCCAATTGGGTTTAATTTTCAGAGATTCACCAACATACTTTGCGGCATGCGCACTGGTAAAAACGACTACTTTTTTCTCTGATGCGAATTCATGAATCAGTGGTTTTAATTCTACACCGATACAGGGAATTATTTTTATGAATGGAACAACACTGACTTCAATCGTTTCCGGTATATGTTGGATCCGATCGAAAGGAAGCGCTGCCGTTGATAATATATGATAACGACGGTCAGACATGTTGTTTCATTTCAAGTATTTCCTGTCCGCCTGTACTGAGCAATTCATGTGCAGCAGCTGTTCCGAGACTGGCAGCCAGTTCTATGGAAATTCTTTTTTCTATGGAAACCATTTTATCTCCAGAGGGATCGAGGAGATTACCCCGGAAAAAAACTTCTTCTCCTTCTGTTTCTGCCAAAGCACCTATCGGGGTAGAGCAACCGCCAAGCAAAGCAGCTAAAAAATCACGTTCAATTTTTACGCAAAAAGCAGTTGATTCATGATGTATTTTATGACTTATTTCGATGATTTCTTTTTCTTTTTCCCTGCAAACAACCAGTATGGCACCTTGAGCCGGTGCAGGAATCATCCAGTCAAGTTCAATGAAATTTGCCTGGCGAAGTCCCAGACGCTGAAGTCCCGCTGCAGCAAATATGGCTCCCCACCAATTGCTGTCTTCCAGTTTTTTTAGCCGGGTGTTCAAATTACCACGGATAGGTTCGATTTGATCCGCTGGAAAACGATGAAGCCACTGGGCTCTTCTTCTTAAACTGCTTGATGCTATGATAACAGGCTCATGATTTTTAAGATGAATATTTTCGATGGATGGATTCGGAACGAGTAAATCGTAAGGGCTGTCTCTTTCCAAAACAGCAGCTTCTGCGATACCTGCCGGAAGATCAACCGGAACGTCCTTCATCGAATGAACTGCCAGATCAATTTGATTATTTAATAAAGCCAGATCCAGGCTTCGCGTAAAAATTCCCTGTACACCCATGGCATACAGCGGTGTAGTCAGATCCAGATCGCCTTCACTTTTTATAAGGACTAATTCAGCTTCAACACCATGTTTTTTAAGCAATAACTTTACATGGTTAGCCTGCCAAAGAGCAAGCTGGCTTTCGCGTGTGCCGATCCTTAATTTTTTAGACATGTTGAACTCGTTTATCAACCCGCGATAAACTCGTTGATCGCCTCGATATAATAGCACCCGCGCTGATTTTCGCGACGCATTTTGGAAGCCATCCCATTTAGTACCCGCTGGATTTTCTGGTCTCTGTTTATGAAAGATGACTCCAAAGAAAGTGGTTGATCGAATAATGGAGTACCGTGTATTTCCTGGAGTTTTATTTTTACGAGCTTAAGAACCGGAACATGTTTTCGCATTTCATGCCATTCCATTAATTCCTTCAGGTGATTTTGTATTATCATACGGGCTTTAGGAACTTCTGCAGCACGACGAAGCAGGGTCTCATCTTTAAGTTTTGAAAGTCCGTCTACATCTATAAGTGTGACATTACGTACAAGAGCTACGCTTTTTTCAACATTGCATGGAATGGAAAGATCAATAATCAGTTTTTTCCCGGTAATATTTTCCAGGTCCGAAAAATGAACGACCGGTTCTGAAGAATTGGTTGCAACAAGTATGATATCAGCTTTATTGATTTCTTCCGGAAGGGTTTCAATTGATGCAGTTCTTAAATCAAAAGCAGAAGCGAGGGTTTCTGCTTTTTCTGGTGTACGATTCATCAGGGTGATATGACTGGTTCCGAGATAATCAACAAGATTTTTACAAGTGATTGTCCCGATTTTCCCGGTACCTAACAATAAGATCTGTTTATTGTGCAATGAATCCGTCTTTTCACGGATGTACTGCACAGCAGCGAATGCCACAGAAACCGTTCCATCACTTAATTTGGTATTATTTTTAATTTCTTTGGAAGATTGTAATACCTGGTTAAGTGTCCTTTCCAGTAGAGTATGAATGAAACCTCTTTCTTTGGCAAATTTCATTGCCTGACGGAGCTGACCAATTATTTCATAGTCGCCCAATATCTGCGAATCAAGACCGGCACCCACATCAAAAAGATGATGCAAAGCTTTTAGTCCGTGTTTACGGTAAGCTAATTGATTAAAAATTTCTGCTGTTCCCTGGGTTTGTGTACAAAGAAGATTTACAAGCTGGTCAGGATTATCAGCGATACCATAAATTTCTGAACGGTTGCAGGTTGATAAAACGAAAAGATCGCGGACATCAAACTTAGCTGCCTGCTTCAGTATTTTATCATATTGTTCCGGTCCAACGGCGAAAGATCCCCTGATTTCAGTATCGGTCTTTTTGTAATTAATGCCGGCGACGAAGAAATTCGATAATTCAGCGTTTGCGTTTCTACTCATTTTAAAATAGTACGCCAAAATTAGTTCCTGCGACTACTATTGCCTCATATTAGTGTCATGATATTGTCATTTATGATTATGATTTTGGTCATAAAATATTATCATCCAAATCATTTCAGCATCCGTGTCCATAGAAAGTTTCTTAATTACATTTGCAAATGACCAATTTGAAAAGGGGAGTTATTTTGATGAATCTGGGTTCACCGGATTCAACAGAAGTACCGGATGTGAGGAAATACCTGAATGAGTTTCTTACTGACAGAAGAGTTATCGATTCCTGGCTGGTGCGTAATTTATTAGTGCGAACAGTAATAGTTCCGAAAAGAGCTCCTGAATCTGCCAAAGCTTATCATACTATCTGGTCAAAAAACGGATCACCGCTTGTTCACACGACCATGGAGCTTGCACAAAAATTGCAGGAGCATTTACCTGATCCTGTCAGTGTTGCCATGAGATATGGTAATCCCGATTTGGAATCGGCTTTTGAGGCTTTATTAAAGAAAGTTCCGGAAATACAGGAAGTCATTGCTGTTCCTCTATATCCTCATTATGCGATGTCCTCTTACGAAACGGCTGTTGAACATGCAAAAGAAATTCACAGGAAAAAAAAATATAAATTCAAACTTGAATTCATCCCTCCATTCTATCAGAATCCCGGTTACATACATGCCATGGCAGAAAACATGAGGCCGTATATTCAAAAGGATTACGATCATCTGCTTTTTAGTTTTCATGGCATTCCTGAAAGACATTTGATAATATCAGACCCGACCCATAGTCATTGTCTTCAAACTGCGGATTGTTGTTCAGTAGCAACTGTGGCTCATGCAACCTGTTATCGACATCAATGTTTTCAAACGATGAAGCTGGTTGCAGACGAACTTGGGTTGGAGAAAAAAAAATTCAGTTTCTCCTTTCAGTCACGCCTCCTTAAAGATCCCTGGCTAAAACCCTATACAGATTACAGGTTACAGGAAATGCCCGGCGAAGGAATTAAGAAACTGCTGGTTGTTTGTCCTGCTTTTGTGAGCGATTGCCTGGAGACACTGGAAGAAATTGAGATTCGGGGGAAGGAAAGTTTCCTGGCATCCGGCGGTAGTGAATACGAGATGATTCCCTGTTTAAATATTCACCAGCTTTGGGTAAAGACACTGGTTAATCTTGTTAAAGGATAAAACTTCGCATGTACTTATATATTAAGGCGCTTCATATAATATTTATCGTCACCTGGTTTAGCGGAATGTTTTATATTGTCAGACTCTTTATTTATAGTACTGAAGCAGCTGAAAAAACAGGACCTGAGCGTCAGATTCTGGTAGATCAGTTCCGCATCATGTCCAGGCGTTTATGGCTGGGTATCACCTGGCCTTCTGCGATACTTACTCTGATATTAGGACCCTGGATTTGGATTTTAATGGGTAGCACACCGCACTGGCTCGTTGTGAAACTTGTATTTGTTTTAATACTCTATTTATATCATTTCTCATTACATATCATATATAGAGAACAGCAAAAAGGCATTTACCGTTTCAGTTCTCAAAAACTGCGTATCTGGAATGAATTAGCTACCCTTCTCTTATTTGTTATAGTTTTCCTTGCCAGTGTAAAGCAGGCCATGAGTTGGGTTTTTGGCCTCGCAGGAATTCTTTCACTGGCTGTAGTACTGATGATGGCAATTCGTATTTATAAGAAGATGCGGAACAAGCCGAAGTAATGTAGCGAATGTGGCGATTCCACATTCACCTCATTATTATACATTTAAAAAAACCTCCCAATTGGGAGGTTTTTTATAAAAAGGGGCAAAAAGGTGGTCTTTCAGAAACTGGCTTTGAATGGTGATTCAGGAATTGGCAAAAAATTCAATACTAGCATTGGTTTTTGCAAAGGCGATAAAAGGAATTAAAAACGGGAAGGTGCGGATTAATACAAAAAAAACGCCTAGCGTAAAAAGGAAGGGGAGTAGGAATACCCCCCTTTTTAACCCCTAAACCCTAAACCGTAGAAAAAAATTTTTCAGAACCCCGAGAATGTCTTTTTATTGATACAGTCTCAATGATTTTATATAGGATCAGACCCCTTTTTTCAAACATAAATTATGCCAAAGGATTTCTTTGTGGATAATTGATTGTACTTAAATGCTTGATTCTGCTCAACTTCTGCGTAACAATACTTTAAGCTATCGTACACAAACGATTTGTAATCGGGGTTTTATACGGGTAGAAAAACCTCTAAATTCATTAGCTTTGCAGCCATTTTGAATTGTTAAATTTTTTATTTTTTTAAATTATTTTCTAACCCATTCATTATTAAGGGATCCACATGGCCGGCCATTACAAAGAATATGAGAAACTGAATCTGCCGGAAATCGGCCGGATCATCCTGGACCAATGGAAGAATACCCACGCGTTCCGGAAAAGTGTGGAATTACGTGAAGGAAATAAACCTTTCGTTTTTTACGAAGGTCCTCCCAGTGCCAATGGCCTGCCTGGTATTCACCATGTAATAAGCCGCACACTCAAGGATCTGGTCTGCCGCTATAAGACCATGCAGGGATTTCAGGTGGAAAGAAAAGGCGGTTGGGATACCCACGGACTGCCAGTTGAACTGGGTGTAGAAAAAGAACTTGGCATAACAAAAGAAGATATTGGAAGAAAGATTTCAGTCGAGGAATATAATAAGAAGTGCAGGGAAGCAGTTCTGAGGTATAAGGATAAATGGGATGATCTTACAGAACGTATAGGTTATTGGGTTGATTTGAAGCATCCATATATAACCTTTGAGAATCAATATATTGAAACACTTTGGTGGATTCTTAAAGAGTTTTATAAGAAGGATTTATTATTTGAAAGTATCAGTATCCAGCCCTATTCTCCTGCTGCCGGAACAGGTTTGAGCTCCCATGAACTCAATCAGCCAGGAACCTACAAAGAAGTGAAGGATACGAGCTGTGTTGCGATGTTTAAGGCAGGAAAGAATAAAGAATCTGCATTTCTTTTTGAAAAACTGAAAGCCGGAAATAATGATGAGATTTTTTTCCTGGCTTGGACGACAACACCCTGGACCCTGCCATCCAACCTTGGACTAACTGTAGGAGCAGACATCGAATACGTTTTGGTTCAAACGTTCAATCCATATACACATTTACCAGTTAATGTAATTCTGGCAAAAGCCTTATTAGGTAAATATTTCAAACCTGAAGATGAAAATGTGGATTTTAGTTCCTACCAGCCTTCGTCGAGGATTCTTCCATGGAGAATATTGTCTTCATTTCCCGGAGCAAAGATTAAGAATTGCAGGTACGAACAATTGATCCCCAGTGAGGCGGGAAGTCTGGAAAAAATACAAAGTATTACGCCTGATGCAGATCCGTTCCGCATCGTTATTGGGGATTTTGTCACTACAGAAGATGGAACAGGGATCGTTCATACTGCTCCGGCTTTTGGGGCAGACGACTTCAAGGTTGGAAAGACAAATAAACTCGGGATTCTCATACTTGTAGACAAGCAGGGGAAATTTATAGAAGGTGTGGATGAATTCAGTGGCAGATATGTAAAAAATTATAAGGATGATCCGACGTGGGTGGATGTTAATGTTGACATCTGCGTTAAACTAAAGAAAGAAAATCGAGCGTTCAAAATTGAAAAGTACGAGCATACCTACCCCCATTGCTGGAGAACAGATAAACCTATATTATATTATCCCCTGGATGCCTGGTTTATCAAAACGACGGCTGTTAAAGACCGGATGGTTGAACTCAATAAAATGATTCAATGGAAACCATCTTCAACGGGTGAAGGAAGATTCGGAAACTGGCTGGAGAATATGGTGGACTGGAACCTGAGCCGAAGCCGTTTTTGGGGAACTCCGTTGCCAATCTGGAGAACGGAAGACGGAGAAGAAGAAAAATGTATTGGTTCCATCCAGGAATTGCTGGAAGAAATTGAAAAAGCAAATAAAATATTCGGAGAGAAAATCAATTCCGGGATCAGTGCGGGAGATTTAGACCTGCACAAACCACAAGTGGATAAAATCATCCTGGCAAGTAGTAAGGAAAGGAAAATGAATCGTATTCCTGATCTGGTTGATGTTTGGTTTGATTCAGGAGCGATGCCATACGCACAATGGCACTTTCCATTTGAGAACAAAGATCAGTTCAATAAAAACTTTCCTGCGGATTTTATTGCAGAAGGAGTAGATCAGACCCGCGGCTGGTTTTATACACTACACGCTATTGCTGTTATGCTATTCGATAGCATAGCTTATAAAACTGTTATATCCAACGGACTCGTTTTGGATAAAAACGGCAATAAAATGAGTAAACGTGTAGGAAATGTTGTGGATCCGTTTCAAACTATAGATCAGTATGGAGCCGATGCCACACGCTGGTACCTGATTACCAATGCTTCTCCCTGGGATAGTATGAAATTTGACCCTGAAGGGATAAGAGAAGTACAGCGAAAATTCTTCGGGACATTATATAATACTTACCAGTTTTTTGCACTTTATGCGAACGTTGACGGGTTTGCTTTTAAAGAAATTTATATACCACTGGCAGAAAGACCGGAAATTGATAAGTGGATTTCTTCTGCCCTGAATAGCCTGGTAAAAAAAGTGATTTTAAGTTTGGATGATTACGAGCCGACAGTCGCGGGGAGACTGATCGAAGATTTCGTTGACGAAGAATTAAGTAACTGGTATGTCCGTCTTAGTCGTCGCCGATTCTGGAAGGGTGAATACGAGCATGACAAACTGAGCGCTTACCAAACTTTATATGAATGCCTGGAAACACTGAGTAAACTTATTGCTCCTGTTTCACCATTTTTTGCAGACTGGTTATTTCAAAATCTAAACGATGCTACCGGAAGATCTGAATTTAAATCGGTCCATTTTACCAGGTTTCCTCAGGTAAATAACGAAGCCATTAACAGTGATTTGGAAGAAAGAATGAAATTGGCTCAGGATGCCTCTTCTCTGATTCTATCAATTCGTAAGAAAATCAATATTAAAGTAAGACAACCTCTTAAAAAAGCCCTCATCCCTGTGATGAATACCGGCATGAAAATGCAGTTGGAAAAAGTAGAGGATCTGATTTGTTCTGAGGTAAATATTAAGGAAATCGAATATCTTGGAGCCGACAATGAGTTCATCCACAAAAGGATTAAACCGAATTTCGTTTTGCTGGGTAAAAAGCTGGGAGCAAAAATGAAAGCTGTGACAGGGGCATTAGCTAAATTCTCCCAGCAGGAGATTGCAAAACTGGAAAGGGATGGCAATACCCGGATTATTATTGATGGCGAACCCATTGAAATTGCCCTGGAAGAAGTGGAAATCAATAGTGAAGACGTTCCTGGATGGATAGTTGCCACAAAAGGTCCCCTTACCGTAGCCCTGGATGTAACTATTACGCCTGAGCTGGAAAGAGAGGGAAACGCCAGGGAACTTGTAAACCGCATCCAAAAAATCAGAAAAGACCAGGAATTTGAGCTAACAGACCGTATTAACGTACAAATTGGCGGTGCTAAAACATTAGAGGAGACAATAAGAGAATTTAATTACTATATTTGCGCGGAAATTTTGGCAGACAAACTTGATTTGGTTGCCGAATTAACTCATGGCACCTTAATTGAAGTTAATGACGTCCCTTTAAAAGTGTTTGTCACAAAAAAAGCCTAACCATATGGCAACCAAGAAAAAACCGGTTAAAATCGCTAAAAAAGTACAACAAAAAAAGACCGCCAAACCAGCGGCTAAAAATGTTGTTACTAAAAAGCATGCGCCGGAAAAACCTCATAAAAGGGACAATCCAAAAAAAAATACTCCAGTGGTAAAGAAACCCGCAGCGTCAGTAAGCAAAGCATCTCATTCAAAATCAGCAGTACAGGCAAAAAAAACGGCCAACCCTATTTCAGTTGCCAAAAAACCAGCTTCCACCATTTCCGTGACTAAAAAGTCCGCTTCAACCTCACACCCTGTAAAACCAGCTCACCCGGCACCGGTTGCTCATCCGCCAGTTGCCGTCAAACCAGTTCCACAGGTAAATATTAAACCCGTAAATAAAGCTGAAGATAAAAAACCGGTTTTTAAACAGCAAGTGAAAAACACCAGCCCTGTTACAGTGAAACCTGAGGTTAAGAAACCGGTTGCTCCACCTATGAAAGCCGTTAAAGTAGTTATTCCCGAAATTAAAACGAAAACGGTTCGCAAATACGAACCCGAGTTTACGAAATCAGTATTAGATATACATCATCAGGATCAAACCGGACCCACCATGAGATATAGTGATGCAGAGTTATTAGAATTCAGGGATCTGATTACCAAAAAATTGGATTCTGCCAAGAAAGAACTGGCTTACCTCCAGGGCCTGATTACAAGACGAGATGAAATGGGTGGAGATGAAACAGATAACCGTTATATGACAATGGAAGACGGAAGCATGAGTATGGAGCGTGAGCAGCTCAGCCAAATGGCGAGCCGCCAGATTACATTTATCGATCATCTCGAAAAAGCTATGATGCGGATTGAAAACAAAACTTATGGAATCTGCCGGGTTACAGGAAAGCTTATTGACAAAGCAAGGCTGAAAGCAGTTCCACATGCTACACTAAGTATCGAAGCTAAACAAACAATGAATAAATAGTTTAAAGCCTGCCTGTCGGCAGGCGGGCCTAAAGCTCAAAGCCGAAAGCCTAAAACTTTTCATTGAATGTGTAATCTGTAATCGTTCATACGATTATTGATTCACAGGTATTCTATATTCAATAAATCTTAGGATGCAATCCCGCTTATTATTTATTGTGATGGCGCTGGCATTAGGTGCAGTACTTCCAATGCAGGCGGCAATTAATTCCAGACTGGCTAAAACAGCAGGAAACCCGGTGATGGCTGCTTTCGTTTCTTTTGCAGTTGGCACGATTGCCTTGATGATTTATTTAATAATCGCAGGACAGTTTCAATTCCGTTTCGTTTCTTCTCAATCTCCCTGGTGGATTTGGACAGGTGGTTTACTCGGAACATTTTTTGTTGCTGGCATCGTGATACTGCTCCCAAGGCTTGGAGTAGTTTTATCTTTTAGCCTTGTACTGGCCGGTCAAATGTTTGCAGCAATTCTATTTGATCAGTTTGGCTGGCTGGGTGTTGCCGTCAGGGAAATTTCTCCAGGTAAAATCATTGGATCCGCTTTACTTATTGTTGGAGTAATACTTATCAGGAAGTATTAGATGATGGTTGACCGATGACCGATGACCGATGACCGATGATGGTTGATGGTTGATGGTTGATGGTATTTAATTCGAAGAATGCAAATTAAGAAAAGCGTTGAGCTTTAGGCGTTAAGCTTTAAGCGTTATTTGATTTCCTGCATATCGACCAACTTCTTATAGAAACCATTCTGTGAAACCAGTTCTTCGTGGGTACCTCTTTCTACGATGGCTCCCTTTTGTAGAACGATAATTTCATCTGCATGCCTGATGGTGCTGAGTCGGTGGGCAATTACCACACAGGTTCTGTTTTGCATCATATTATTGATGGCGTCCTGAACCAGACGTTCACTTTCAGTATCCAGGGATGAAGTAGCTTCATCCAAAATAAGAATGGGTGGGTTTTTCAATACGGCTCGTGCGATGGTAATCCTTTGTCTTTCACCGCCGCTGAGTTTAGATCCCCGGTCACCGATATTGGTTTGATATCCGTTTTCCTTTTGACTTATAAACTGATGTGCATTGGCTACTCGGGCAGCCTGTTCAATTTCGTTCACTGAGGCATCCGGGGTTCCGAGTGCGATATTGGCAGCAATGGTATCATTGAATAAAACAGGTTCCTGTGTTACAATACTCATCAGACTACGCAGAGCATGCAGGGAATAGTTTTTAATGTTGATGCCATCGACCATTAATTCACCGCTGGGTACATCATGAAAACGAGGTATAAGATCGGCAAGGGTCGATTTACCAGCGCCGGATGAACCAACCAGCGCGATTGTTTTTCCTTTATTTATTTTCAGATCAATATTGTGCAGAACGTTTACTCCTTCGTAGGCAAATCCTACATTCCTGTATTCAATCGAACTATTGAAGGAATTGATGGGAAGTGGATTTTCAGGTTCTCTGATGACAATATCCGCATGTAAAATTTCTTCAATTCGCCTGATAGCCGCTGTTCCTCTTTGAGCATTGTAAAATGCAGTGGACAAAGACTTGGCAGGATTGATAATCTGGGTAAAGATGGCGATATATGCTATAAATCCTTCAGCCTGCAGTGCGAACTTATGACTGAGAATCATCTGTCCCCCGAAAAAAAGTATACAGCATAGTACAATCACTCCCAGCAATTCTGACATGGGCGATGCCATATCTCTTCGGAAAATAATTTTATTCCTTACATGATTCAGGTAATTATTGGTTTTAAAGAATTTAGATTTCAGCAGTTTTTCTGCGTTGAACGCCTTGATTACACGAAGTCCGCCCAGTGTTTCGTCAAGGATAGACATCAGCGTACCCAGTTGTTCCTGGGCAATACTGGATTGTTTTCTCAGTGAACGGCTTACACGTCCGATAATGAAACCGGTTAATGGCAGCAGAACAAATAAGAAAATAGAAAGGGGCGGACTAAGAAAAACGAGAGTTGCCAGTATAACAAGAATCGTAAGAGGTTCTCTGAATATCCCTTCAAGTGTACTGATAACGCTCCATTCGATGTCGTTGATATCATTGCTCATACGACTGATCAGATCTCCTTTACGCTGTTCGGTAAAAAATCCGAGAGGCAGGTCCAGAATTTTCGCGTATAGGTCCGCCCGTAAACGTGTCAGCACGCGATTACGCATAGGACCCATAATTCTATAGGAGAGATAGAGAAAAAAATTCTTTAAAAAAATGGATACGATTATAATTATACAGATGGCTCCTAAAGCATAAACTGGTCCGTGTTCACGAATTAAGATTCCGAGAACGTACTTTATATATTCGAGCACACTCGATGCCGAGAATGTGATATGCGGCATTTGCTCCACCATCTTCTCCTTGCCAAACAGGAGCTGAAGAAATGGCACCAGCATGGTGAGGGAAACAAGGGAGAATAATACAGATAACAGATTAACCAGGAAATAGAGGAATACATATCTTTTTTGATCTTTCAGATATCTTAGAACCGTTGCAAATCTTTTCATTATTTCTGGATGGGGCGTAAACCCGTAAATTTACATTGAAATCTGTAATGATATGAAAGAAGGTAAAAGGCAAAAACAGGTTAGTGCTTTGCTATTGGAAGAGCTTAACAAAATATTCCAGAAACTGGGACTGAACATGATCCATGGCGGGATGGTTTCCATTTCATCAGTTAAAATTACACCCGATCTTTACGAAGCACGTATTTATCTGAGTTTTTACCAGGTGGCAAATCCAAAAGATGCTTTGAAGCTGATTGAGGACAGAGCATGGGAAATAAAACGGGACCTGGTCAGTTCTATTCGGAATCAATTAAGGAGTATGCCCCAGCTTTCCTTTTATATTGACGATTCATTGGATTATGTGGATAAAATGGAAAATCTTTTTCGCGAGATACATGAAAGTAAACCCAATACCGGAAACGAGTCCTGAATTAATTCAACTGCATTGAAGTTCCTTTTTGCCTGGCGTTATTTTAAAGCGAAAAAATCAACGAATGCCATTAACATCATTTCATGGGTTAGTGTAAGTGCGATTATTCTGGGAACTGCTTCTCTGATCGTAGTGCTCAGTGTATTCAATGGCTTGGAGCAATTGGTCAGGTCGCTATATTCCTCTTTCTACACGGATATAAAAATTTCACCGGCTACGGGAAAATTTTTCCACGTTCCGTACACCAATCTCCTCAAATTGAAAAAGATTGATGGTGTTATCGGTTACTCATTAACGATAGAAGATCAGGCCTTGTTGAGATATAATAGTATGCAACCTGTGATGTTAAAAGGGGTTGATGAAAATTATAAAAATATAAACGGCCTGTCTAAAAATATTTTTAAAGGAGATTATCAGCTGGGTACAGAAGATCATCCGCAAGCCATTCTGGGATCAGGGATCGAATATGCTTTAGATATTGAATCGGACCGTGCGATTACGCCTATGACAGTTTATTTATTTCGCAACGGGAGTATTAATGAATCAGACCCCGAATCATCAGTGCGATCTGAAGCTATCGTCTCGTCCGGCACGTTCAGAATCCAGGAGGACTTTGATAACCATTACGTAATTACCAATCTTGGATTTATGCAACGAATGCTGGGTCTGGATTCGAACCAATACGGTGCGATTGAAATTGCTACAAGGAACCGGATAGTTACCAGGGAATTAAGATCAAAACTTCAGACACTATTTGGAGCCGGATTCGTAGTACAGACTCTGGATGAACAAAATCAAACATTATTCAGTACCATGAAAATGGAAAAATGGGTGATTTATATTATCCTGACGCTTATCCTGATAGTCGCTGCTTTTAATATAGTAGGTGCATTAACCATGCTCGTACTTGAAAAAAAGAAAGATATCCAGGTTTTAAAAGCCATGGGAGCAGATAACCTTTTTATACAGAAGATTTTTTTAAATGAGGGAATTCTGCTGGGTGTTCTGGGTGGAGGATTTGGTTTCCTGCTTGCCATTCTACTATGCTGGATGCAGGTAAATTTAAAAATTGTACCCCTGCAGGGTAATTTTCTTATAGATTATTATCCAGTAAAATTGATACCGGGAGATTTTTTACTTGTCGGAGGAACCATCCTGATTGTGGTTCTTATAGCCTCCTGGCTTCCTGCCAGGAAGGCGGCGTTGCAGCCGTTTGAGCTAAAAACCTAGGTAGGAAAGTATAAGAGTATAGGAGTATAAGAGTATATGAGTGGATTCGAATGCCACACTCCTATACTCTTATACTCCTATACTCTTATACTTCAATAATCTCCCAAAGTCTCGGGCAATTGCACCAGGGCTTTTGCTAGTTGTTCGTCGTTGGGAGCACTTCCATGCCACCCATGGTCATTCTCCATAAAATCAACTCCTTTGCCCATTACAGTATGCATAAGAATGGCTACAGGCTGGCCTTTACCGGTAAGGGATTTGGCTTCTTTTAGGGTAGA
This sequence comes from Bacteroidota bacterium, assembly GCA_013287475.1. Lineage (GTDB taxonomy): Bacteria > Bacteroidota > Bacteroidia > Chitinophagales > Chitinophagaceae > Puia. The sequence goes on along the minus strand of JABDDT010000031.1, from coordinate 18,314 downwards.
AACGATTTCATCTATATTATTTCCATTGGTTTCCAGCGTTTTCCAGCCAAAAGCGTCAAATTTCTGTCTTATGTTCCCAAGACTCATTACTTTATCCGTAGTACCGTCAATCTGCTGATGGTTCCAGTCAACGGTGGAAATCAGGTTATCCACCTTGTGATGAGCAGCAAACAAAAGGGCCTCCCAGATCTGGCCTTCGTCCAGTTCACCGTCTCCATGCAGAGAAAATACAATATTTGAATCTTTATTGAGTTTTTTGCTTAGGGCAGCACCAATGGCTGCACTCATACCCTGGCCGAGAGAGCCACTCGCTATTCGAACACCAGGGAGGTGCTCATGAGTGGTAGGATGTCCCTGTAAGCGTGAATTCAGTTTTCTGAAAGTAGCAAGTTCTTTAACATCAAAATAGCCTGACCTGGCAAGGGTTGAATAAAAAACAGGTGATATATGGCCATTGCTTAGGAAGAAAATGTCTTCATTTTTGCCATCCATCGAAAATTTAGGGTTATGATTCATGGTCTCAAAATAAAGAGCAGTAAAAAATTCCGTGCAACCAAGAGATCCTCCGGGATGTCCACTAGATGCACCATGAACCATTCTGAGAATATCGCGCCGGATTTGTGAAGCAATAGCCTTTAAATCAGCCATATAATATGATATATTTTGAAGTGCGCAAATCTAAAGGAATTTATTTACCTGTGCCCGGGAACATATTAAACTTTTGTTCTAACTTGCTTGTTCATGCGCTCAGTGACATTATAACATTGCTGGTCCGAAGATCTTGAATCTCAATACTCTAACCTGAACGTACGCATAAGAGTTAAGGCTCGATTTTGGCAATGACTGAAATTAATTAATGTAAACCGAGGTACATGTTTGACGTATTACTTTGCATCTCTATTTCTTTTACCATTACTTTTCTTGCAATTCCCGTAATTATTAATGTAGCCGAGATGAAAAAGCTATTTGATATGCCGGATGCCCGCAAAATTCATCAGGTGGCCATCACTCCTTTAGGTGGAATTGGTATTTTTGCCGGTTTTATTTTTGGCTGTTTACTTACCATTAATTTTAAGGACGCTTCCGAATTCCAATATTTTATAGCGGCGAGTCTGGTCATTTTCTTTTTAGGATTGAAAGATGACATCCTTGTTTTATCTCCGATAAAAAAATTCATAGGCCAGGTATTAGCAGCCTTCCTTATTATATATTATGGCAGGATACAGATTCGGAGCATGCATGGTTTTTTTGGGATTCACGAACTGCCTGAGATGTTCAGTCTGTTGATTTCCTATTTTTCAGTTATCGTTATCATTAATTCATTTAATCTGATTGATGGAGTTGACGGATTGGCGGGTACGCTGGGATTGATGTCCGCGGCACTTTTCGGAATTTACTTTATGACTGCGGGTATGGAACCTTACTATGTGCTTGCATTTTCTCTTTGTGGCACCCTGCTGGCATTTTTGATTTTTAATTTTCAACCTGCAAAAATATTCATGGGCGATACGGGATCACTGCTCATTGGTGTGGTGAATGCGATTTTAGTATTGAAATTCATCGATCCCGGAACTGGTCCGGAATCAGTGAATCCGATTATTTCATCTCCTGCCATTGGATTTACCATTCTTATGATCCCATTACTGGATACGCTCCGCGTATTTGCAATCCGCATTTTTAAACGACGGTCGCCATTTAGTCCGGATAGAAATCATATTCACCATCTGTTATTGGATCGCGGTATGTCGCACCGAACGATCACTCTTTTATTGGTGGCTGTGAATGCCAGTATGGTTGTATTTGTTTATTTGGCGAGATCGCTGGGTTGCACCATTTTAATTTTATCTGTTATTGCACTTTTCTTCACCTTCATTGCAATTGCGTATTATTCCAGGCCACGTCATTCCATTTCTTGGGCAACCGATGGGAATGATAAAAACGAAAAGATAAAGGAATCAAAATTGGTTACCTTTATCCGCGAAAGCATGCTTGAGCAAAAAAACTAACCAGGCATTAATCCAAAAAATAATACGAATAATTGTCTATGTCTGATGAATTAGACTTCATCGTGGAAGTAACGAAAGATTCCATGATCAAAGCAATCAATCACCTTGAAAATGAACTGACCAGAATCCGTGCAGGGAAAGCGAATCCACAAATGCTTGAAGGAGTGAATGTGGATTATTATGGCGTACCTACTGTAATCAACCAGATGGCAAATGTTTCCGCCATGGATGCAAGAACACTGACCATTCAACCCTGGGAAAAGAATATGCTTCAGCCTATAGAACGGGCTATTATCAATGCCAACCTCGGTGTTACACCTCAAAATGACGGAAATATCATTCGTCTTTTCATGCCGCCATTAACGGAGGAGAGAAGAAAGGAATTTGTAAAACGTGCATATGCTGAAGGTGAGCTAACCCGGGTCTCTATACGAAACATCCGAAGGGAAGCGATTGAGCAAATTAAGAAGTTACAAAAGGACGGAATGAGTGAAGACATCACAAAAGATGCAGAAAAACAAATCCAGGATATCACGGACCTGCATATTTCTCTGGTAGAAAAACACCTTTCTTCCAAAGAAAAAGAAATCATGTCCGTTTAACCGGATATTTTAACCGGATCATTTAATTCTTAAACATTAAAATCGAACGTATGGGAATCTTAAAAGAATTCAGGGATTTTGCATTACGGGGTAATGTTGTTGATCTTGCAGTTGCGGTTATTATTGGTGCTGCTTTTGGTGCAATTGTTTCATCGCTTGTAGATAATGTTATCACACCTCTTTTATTAACGCCTGCATTAAAAGCTGCTAACGCGCAGGATTTGGATAAACTTCAATACGGTGCGGTTAAGTATGGTTTGTTTATAGCGGCAGTTATAAAATTTGTTATTATAGCGTTCATACTATTCCTTATCGTTAAAGGAATGAAGAGTTTAGAAAAGAAAAAGGTTCCACCGGCACAGGAAGCATCGAGCACCGATAAGCTCCTGATGGAAATCAGGGACGAATTGAAAAAACCCTAATCGTAGCCTGGCTTAATTTTATTTACAGTTCTGACATATAAAATAAACTGCATTTTTAAATTCAGGAATAACATTTATATGAAAAAGATTTCGTTAATCATATTGTCCTTACTAAGCATTTTTGTGAGCACTGCGCAGGATAAGACAGTTCAGGAAATGCGCGATGAGGCCAGTAGAAATATCAAAAAAGACCCAAATGATACGATTCCAAAAATTTGGAAATTAGGAGGGGCTTTGCGTTTTACTTTAACCCAGGGTGCCCAGGATAACTGGGCGGCGGGCGGTGATAAAAACTCTCTTGGGCTGAGTAGTTTTTTTAGTGGGTATGCTTTTTATAAAAAGGGAAAAAACGCCTGGGATAATACAATTGATCTTGCCTATGGGTTTTTAAAGACAACGAGTCTGGGTTCGCGTAAATCAGATGATAAAATTGATATTCTTTCAAAATACGGTTATGATATCGGGAAAAACTGGTACATAAGCGGACTTGTAAATTTCCGTTCACAGTTTGCTCCTGGATATGCGTATCCATCAGATGGAGGACCGCCTGTACTGACTTCAGATTTTTTGGCGCCGGCTTATTTGATTCTTTCTCCCGGACTGAATTATAAACCAAACGATCAATTCTCCTTCTTTATATCACCCGCCACTTTACGCTGGATTTTTGTAGAAAATGATTCTCTTTCCTCAAAGGGTGCGTTCGGTGTGGATAGCGGGAAAACGGTGAAACTTGAATTCGGGGCTTATTCAACAATTTCTTATACTCATAAGATCAATGAGAATGTTATATATACCGGTCGGCTGGATCTGTTTTCAAATTATCAGCATAATCCCCAGAATGTGGATGTAAACTGGACCAATTTACTAGCGGTAAAAGTTACAGGAGTTATTACAATGACTGTTGCATTTAACCTGATTTATGATAACGACGTTAAGACAGTAAAAGCAGACGGAACCCCTGGAGGGCCGGCGGCCCAGTTGCAGGAACTTCTGGGAATTGGTGTGATGCTTAAGTTGTGATAAGCCTAAAGCCTGGAACCAGTTTATGTTATTTGTGATGTAATTGTCAATAAATGTTTTAAGCTTTAAGCTTTAGGCTTTAGGCTTTTCCCTATTCTTGTATTTAAAGTTGCAAAATGCTAAATTCAGCATCTTATCAAATCAGATTATCTCAGTTTGAAGGACCCTTCGACCTGCTCCTTTTTTTTATTGAAAGAGATGAACTCGATATTTATAATATTCCGATCCATAAACTGATTAAGGATTTCCTGGATTTTATTCATAAGGAAGAAACACTGAATATTGAATTGTCGAGTGAATTCATACTATTCGTTTCCACGCTGATGCGCATCAAAGCAAAAATGTTACTTCCCAGAAAAGAACTGGATGAACAGGGTAATGAAATTGATCCCCGGCAGGAACTGGTAAATAAAGTACTGGAATATAAAAGATTCAAAGAAGCCGCTGGCCGTTTAGCGGAAATGGAAGAAATGCGGATGAAATTAATCAGGCGAGGAAACCTGCACAGAGAATTATTACAGATAGGTGAAGAATCAGGAGAAGGAACAGAAATTCAATCCATCAGTTTATTTAAACTGATGAAGACCTTTGAAAAAGTTTTAATGCGCTTGCAGGAGCGCAACAACCAGCCAAGACATACCGTTGTTCAATACACCTATACCATAGAAGAAAGCAGGCAGTATTTGATTGACATAGTCAGTCGTGATAAAACGGTTCCATTTGAGAATATCATTGAAGTCTGCGAAAACAGGATACACGCTATATTCCTGTTCCTTTCCATACTGGAACTCGTTCAACTGGGTTATATGAATATCCTGATCGGGGAAGGCAGAAACAATTTCATACTGGAACATAATGAAGAAGCCTTAGCGCCAAACGCTTAACGCTTAACGCTAAACGCGAAACACAGTTATTGGGATAACAAATTGCTTTCAAAACTTTCTTTAAGCATTCTCCTGGCGGAGTTTGCGATAGATTCTGTGTCAAATTCAGCTTCCTGCTGAAGTTGTTTAGGTGTACCGTGTTCTATGATTTTGTCGGGTATACCAAGTATAATGACCTGGGCTTTATAATTATGGGCGGCCATGAATTCAAGAATAGCTGATCCGAACCCTCCAACAACAGTTCCATCTTCCACAGTTATAATCTTATTGTATTTAGAAAATACTTCATGCAATAATTCTTCATCCAGTGGTTTTACAAATCGCAGATCATAGTGAGCGGGGTCCAGGTCTTCAGTACGTAATTGTCTGATTGCAGTAGCAGCAAAGTTTCCGGGATGACCAAAAGTCAGGATGGCCAGATCCTTCCCATCTTTTAATTTTCTTCCCTTGCCTATTTCAATTTCCCTGAAAGGTGTTTTCCATTCCGGCATCACACCTTCTCCACGTGGATAACGAATTACAAACGGATGTTGATTTTTTTCCAGTTGCGCCGTATACATCAGGTTTCGTAATTCTGACTCATTCATGGGTGCAGTCACTATCATATTCGGAATGCAACGCATATATGCAATATCATAAGCCCCATGGTGAGTTGGGCCGTCTTCTCCTACCAGTCCCGCGCGGTCAAGACAAAATACGACTGGCAGATCCTGTATGGCCACATCATGTATCACCTGATCATAGGCTCTTTGCATGAAAGTGGAATAGATATTACAGAATACGCGCAGGCCCTGTGTAGCCATGCCTGCACTTAATGTAACCGCATGCTGTTCACAAATGCCCACATCGAATGCACGGTCGGGCATTTTTTCCATCATGAATTTTAGCGAACTGCCACTCGGCATTGCAGGGGTGACAGCAAAAATAGTAGGATTCTTTTCCGCAAGTTCTATAATTGAATGACCGAAAACATCCTGATATTTGGGTGGCTGGATTGTATCGAATTTCTTTTTATAAATTTCTCCCGTAATCTTATCAAATAAACCTGGTGCATGCCATTTAGTTTGGTCATGTTCGGCCAGCGAATAACCCTTCCCTTTTACTGTTATAATATGCAGAAGTTTAGGACCCGGAATATTCTTTAAATCCTGAAGTGTATCGATGAGCTTATTAAGATTATGTCCGTCAATAGGACCGAAATAACGCAATTTTAATGCTTCAAAAAGATTGCTGCTTTTATTTACAAAGCTCTTGATGCTATGTTCAATTTTACTTGCAATCTCCCGGCTGAAATGACCACCTACCGGCAGTTTTCCAAGCGCCTTCCAGATATCATCTTTGAATTTATTATAGGTTTGTGATGTCGTAATATCCGTCAGATATTCCTTCAAAGCACCCACATTGGGGTCAATGCTCATGCAATTATCATTCAGGATTAACAGCAGATCGGAATCGGCAACACCCGCATGATTCATACCTTCAAATGCAAGTCCTGCGGTCAATGCACCATCCCCGATTATCGCAACTACTTTTCGATCATTTTCACCCTTATATTTTGCAGCCATGGACATACCCAGCGCAGCACTGATAGAGGTTGAAGAATGACCTACTCCGAATGTATCGTAAATACTTTCATTACGGTTTGGGAAACCGCTTAACCCTTTATATTTTCTATTGGAAGAAAAGTTATCCCGGCGACCAGTCAGAATTTTATGTCCATATGCCTGATGGCCAACATCCCAGACCAGCTGATCATAGGGAGTATTGAAAGTATGGTGAAGCGCTACCGTGAGTTCTGCTACTCCCAGACTGGCAGCAAAATGACCCCCGTGCATGCTTACTACGTCAATAATATACTGGCGCAATTCATCAGTTAACTGCTGCAGCTGATCCCTGTTTAGTTTTTTTAGATCTTCGGGGGATTCAACGGTTTGTAAAAGGGGTCCCGGCAGTAGGTCCATCTGGTTGATTTAAACAGGTAAAAATAAGATTTTCTACCGATATACCAGCCTGTACTGACAGGGCTCCCTTCCCGGAGGCGGGTGACCGCCAAAAGGCCGGAATCATCCATTAATACTTAAAATATGAAAAAGGATGATTTATCGGCTAGTTTTGTCACTATTGATCGAATGCAAAAGACGAGCAAATATTATTGGTGGCTTCAAATCGGCGGTTGGGGAATCCTTGCCCTGATCCTGATTTTAATAAATCTGCTTTTCGGCCAGCGGGTTGATGAACATTTTCTTATCGGCCTTGCTATAAAAATGCTGGTGGGAATTCTTACGACACATTTATTCAGACTTTACATTCATCGGGCCGGCTGGCTGTTTTTACCAGTTGAAAAAGCCCTTCCCAGACTCGCCATAGGTATTTTAATAGTTTGTCTGCTGGATACGATTATAAGGATATCTGTTATCAGCTGGATTGATCCTTCAGGAAGTAACAAAAAGCTGGAATTCTCCACGCGTTTTCTTCTGGTAACCGTAGAAAACGGATTATATATCATTCCCTGGACCCTGATTTATTATTTCTTTCACTATATTCAGAAAACACGGAACCAGGAATTGGATACGTTGAAACTCGAGGCACTTGTAAAGGAACTGGAACTTAAAACCATCAAGAGTCATATTAATCCCCATTTTATTTTTAATGCGCTTAACAGTATCAGGGCGCTGATAGACGAAAATCCACTGAGAGCGAGAACAGCGATTACCGAACTAAGCAATATTCTAAGAAGCAGTATGCAGACTGAAAAACAGGAAACGGTTTTTTTTGAAAAAGAACTCAATATTGTGAAAGATTATCTGGCACTGGAACATATACGTTTTGAAGACCGTTTAAATGTTCAGTATGAAATTGCAGAAAATACTTTGACTCAACCTATTCCACCCATGATGCTGCAGACCCTTGTTGAGAATGCCATTAAACACGGCATAAGTAAACAGGTAAGCGGTGGTACGGTAACCATAATATCCAAAATGAAGGAACGCTATCATCAACTGGTGATACGCAATACAGGTCAGTTAAGCAAATCTGGTAATGAAGATGGTTTTGGCCTTGTAAGTACGAGAAATCGGTTGCAGCTTTTATTTGGTGAACAGGCGAATTTTTATATTCGGGAGATAAAAGGCAACATGGTGGAAGCAGAATTACACATTCCTTTGACATAAATCATGCATATGATACGAGCAGTAATTATTGACGATGAAAGACTGGCCCGCAACGAATTAAAGAAGTTGCTCCAGGAATTTCCTGAAATTGAAATCATCGCTGAAGCAGCCAATGCCAATGAAGGCATTGAGAAAATAGACAGTCTCAATCCCGATTTGATATTCCTTGATATTCAGATGCCTGGAAAAACGGGTTTTGACATGCTGGCAGAATTGGATAAAGCTCCTGATGTAATTTTCACTACGGCGTATGACGATTATGCACTGAAAGCATTCGAAGTGAATGCACTTGATTATCTGCTGAAACCAGTTGAGCCACGCAGACTTGCTGATGCATTGCATAAACTCCATCTGGAAGAAAGCCGGGACAGGGAATCTGCTCCGGATGATGAAATAGCCGTAAACAGAAGCATGCTGCATGAAAACGATCAGGTCTTCGTAAAAGACGGTGAAAGATGCTGGTTTGTGAAACTCGCAGATATCCGGCTTTTTGAAAGTGTGGGGAACTATGCCAAGATTTATTTTGGATCCAACAAACCACTCATATTAAAATCATTAAATGCATTGGAAGAAAGACTGGATGAAAAAGTTTTTTTCAGAGCGAACAGAAAGCATATTGTAAACCTGCGACTAATAGAAAAAATTGAACCATATTTTAACGGGGGACTTCTTCTTGAACTGAAGGGTGGAGAAAAAATTGAAGTAAGCCGGAGACAAACAGTGAAATTTAAGGAAATGATGAGTTTATAACTCCTAAAATCTGATATGCGTTTAATTTTTCTTCCCTGTCTACTTGGAATTTCACTAAGTATATATTCCCAAAATCTTCCTTCAATAAGCGAAAAGGAAGTTAGCCGAATTGAAAACATGCTGGCTGCAGACGATATGCAGGGACGACAGGTTTTTACCCCGGGAATTGATAAAGCAGCTGACTTCATCAAAAAAGAATTTAAAGATGCAGGTTTAACACCACTACCCGGATTAAAAGAGGGTTTTGAACAATCCTTCACAATGTTAAATCCTGAGGTCACGGAAATTTCTGCAATCATCGATGGAACTTCTATTGATAGTAAAAACATTCTGGTATTTTCAAGTAATTCTTCACTGAATGTTACTCAGGCTGATCATTACCAGAAAGTATATGTAAAGAAGGGATCTGATTTCCGTTCGGTGGTTTATAAATACCTGGACGCAGATCAGAACGTTCTTATACTCGTGGATACTTCTTTTACGAAGAACTTCAGAAGACTTGTGAGATTTCACATGCACCAGTTTGAAGGTAACGGGAACCGCATACTGATATTAACTGATTCTGATCCTCTTCAATTTAGTATTCAGGTTAATCAGAAAACAAAAAAGCAAAGCCTGACTAACATCGCAGGAATTATTCAAGGTAAATCCAAACCTGAAGAGTATGTTATTTTTTCTGCTCATTACGATCACCTGGGTATTGGGTATCCGGATGCAAAAGGAGATTCAATTTATAATGGAGCTAATGACGATGCATCCGGAACCACGGCTGTAATAACGCTTGCAAAATATTTCAGCAATGTTCACAACAACGAGCGCTCAATTATTTTTGTGGCATTTACAGCTGAAGAGATTGGAGAATTTGGCTCTGCTTATTTTTCAAAAATTATTGACCCTGATAAAGTGATAGCAATGTTCAATATCGAAATGATAGGAACGGAAAGTAAATGGGGCAAAAATTCTGCCTATATAACAGGATTTGACAAATCTGATATGGGTACTATAATTCAAAAAAATCTATCCGGCAGCCAATTTAAATTTTATCCGGATCCTTATCCCGAACAGGGATTATTCTTAAGATCCGATAATGCAACTCTGGCTAAAAAAGGAGTTCCGGCACATACCATTTCCACATCTAAAATGGATTCCGAAAAATATTATCACAAGCAGGGTGATGAGGTTGGAACACTTGATCTGAAAAACATGACAGAAATAATTCGTGCGATAGGCCTGAGTGCCGGTTCAATCATTAATGGGCAGGATACACCACAGCGTGTAATCATAGAATAAGAAGCGGGCATCATATTCTTTAATATATCCGTAAATGCTAACTTAAAAGCTTTTTATTAAAATTAAATTATCCAGATTAAAGCCCTTGTATTAGAAGCCCCGTTTTTTTATAGGAATTTGGATAAGACCTTTTCCATTTCAGACCCGATTTCAGAAAGGTTTAAATTACCCAGGCTACCTTCGTGGCTGTGTTTCAGTGGTTTTGACTGGTCGTATGAAAAATTACCGGACTGGATCTGGTTGCCAATTGTTTTATAAGCTTCTCTAAAGGGAATGCCCTTATTTACCAGTTCATTTACAGCTTCCACACTAAACAGATATTTATATTTATCGTCCAGTAAAATATCTTTTTTTATCCGGATATGAGATAGCATTAGTACGGTCATTTCAATGCAGGATTTCAAATCTTCGATGGAGGGGAATAAAATTTCCTTTGTGAGTTGCATATCACGGTGATAACCCGAAGGCAGATTATTCATCAGAAGGCTGAGTTCGTTGGGAATAGATTGTATTCGATTGCTCTTTGCTCTGATCAGTTCAAATACGTCCGGGTTTTTTTTATGCGGCATGATGCTGCTGCCGGTTGTAAGTTCGTCAGGGAATGAAATAAAACCAAAATTCTGGTTCATGTATAAACAGCAATCCATGGCAAGCCGGGAAAGAGTTGCGGCAATGGAAGCCAAACCATAGGAAACCAGTTTTTCTGTTTTTCCCCGGCTCATTTGCGCATAAACTACATTGTAATGCAGGCTGTTAAAACCAAGCAATTCAGTAGTCATTTTCCTGTTCAATGGAAAGGAAGAACCATAACCGGCGCCGCTTCCAAGCGGATTTTTATTTACAACCTGGTATGCTGCTGCCAATATTTCCAAATCGTCAATTAAACTCTCTGCATAAGCGCCAAACCAAAGACCAAACGAAGAAGGCATCGCAATTTGCAAATGCGTATAACCCGGGAGCAAATCATTCCGGTATTGATGACTGAGTGAAATCAGCAGATCAAATAGCTCTTTTACTTCAGCGTTAATTTTAAGTATTTCTGCTCGAAGAAATAATTTAATGTCAACTGCAATCTGGTCATTGCGGCTCCTGCCACTGTGAATTTTTTTCCCTGCTTCTCCAATTTTCCTTGTAAGATTCAATTCAATTTGGGAATGAATATCTTCAACACCGGTTTCAATGCGGAACAATCCATTTTTTATATCCGATTCAATATTTTCAAGTTCTTTCTGAATAGATCGGGCTTCATCGGTACTTAACATATTTACCGATTCCAGCATTTTTGCATGTGCCATCGAACCCTGAACATCGTATTTGGCCAGTATCATATCAAATTCAGGATCGCGACCTACCGTGAATTTTTCAATCTGAGTATTTATATCAGACCCCTTTTTTTCCCAGAGTTTCATTTTCTAAGCTTAAGGCCCAAAGCTTAAAGCTAAAGGCTAATTTGATATTTTGTTAATTAAATCTAAATCACATTTGCATTTAAATAGAACCTTTTCCTTTGAACAAAAAGCTTTAAGCTTTAGGCTTTAAGCTTTTGGCTTTAAATAAACTCGTCCAGCAGATGGATATAAGTAGAAATCCCTTCTTTAATTTCATCAATATAAATATACTCATCTGCTGTATGACTTCTGGCCGAATCACCTGGTCCCATTTTTAAGGCGGGAAAAGGCATAAGGGCTTTATCGGAAGTGGTAGGCGAACCATAATAGCTTTTTCCCATTCTTATACCTGATTTCACCAGTGGATGGTCCAGTGGGATCGAAGTTGATTTCATGCGGGTTGTTCGCGGTTTAAAGCTACTCTTAAGGTTTTCTTTTAAGCCCTCAAGGATTTCATCAAAACTATAAAGTTCATTCACACGCACATCTATCACATACTTGCACTGGGCCGGTACCACATTATGTTGTTTGTTTTCGGTTTCTATAACGGTTACACTCATGCGCGTTTCGCCAAGCAGGTCACTTTTTTTCCCGAAACGGTAATTGCGAATCCATTCAATGTCTTCTATGGCTTTATATAGAGCATTTTCTCCTTCATTCCTTGCAGCATGACCCGGACGCCCCGAAGCTGTGCAATCTATCACCATAAGCCCTCTTTCGGCAACTGCCATTTCCAGTTTGGTGGGTTCGCCCACAATTCCAAAATCAATCTGGCCTAGATATGGAAGCACCAATTCAATGCCATTAACCCCGCTTATTTCTTCTTCGGCGCTGGCAGCAAATACAATGTTATGTTTTGGATCAGGGTGATTGTAATAATGAAGAAATACTGCTGCGAGACTTACCAGGCATCCACCTGCATCGTTACTTCCCAGCCCGAATAATTTTCCGTCTTTTTCGACCGGGGTAAATGGATCCAGGCTATAATGCTTATTGGGACGAACTGTATCATGATGTGAGTTGAGTAATATACTCTTGCGTGAACTGTGGTAGTTCTTGTTACGCGCATAAATATTATTTCCTACGCGGGAAAAAGGTATTTCATGACGGGCAAAAAATGCACAGATCAGGTCTGCTGTATCGTTTTCTTCCTTGGAAAAGGAGGGAGTTGCTATGAGTTCCTTTAATAAATCAATAGCTTCAGACTGCAAGGTCTCCATAGGAACTTTATTCATGACTGATCGTTGTTCCGGCTTTTCCGGAGATGAGCAAATCCAATTCTTCTCCCTTCCCTATAATAACTTTATTCACGCCCGAATCAATAGCTTTAAAAGCATTGTCCAGTTTGGGAATCATTCCGGAAAATATTTTCTTAGTTTCTTTAAGCTTTTTATAATAATCAGGATGCAATTTGTTTATCACCGAATTCTCATTTCCAACATCCTGCATCACACCCGGTTTTTCAAAACTGTAAACCAGGCTTACTTCGAAAAACGTACTCATAGCTTTCGCAATTTCCTGAGCGATCGTATCTGCATTTGTATTCAGCAACTGATTATTGCCGTCATGCGTGATAGACGAAACAACAATACATATGCCGCTATCCAGCAGTTGCCTGAACCAATCCGCATTCACCCGGTCTATGTCACCTGCAAATCCATAATCGATAGGTGCATTTTCTCTTTTATGAGCCAGTATACTATTCCCATCAGGCCCCGAAATGCCAATTGAATTACATTTCAGTGACTGTAATTCGGCAACGATATGTTTGTTAATATAACCGGCGTAAACCATAGTGACAATTTTCAATGTCTCCACGTCTGTTATTCTTCGGCCATCTATCAATTGTTGGGGAATACCCAGTTTTTCAGCCATCCTTGTTGCCAGTTTACCGCCGCCATGGATCAAAATTTTTTTTGATTTTATGGCGACGAATTTTTTTAAAAACACCGACAACAATGCATCATCATCAATAATATTTCCTCCGATCTTTATCACATAGAGACTTTCCATAATCAGGATTTAAGAATTTCACTGAGAACGGATTGTGCAGCCCAGACCCGGTTTCCGGCCTGTGTGGTTACTATGCTTTGCGGACCATCCAAAACTTCATCACTCAATTCCACATTGCGCCTTACGGGGAGGCAATGCATTACTTTCGCGTTATTTGTAAGCTTCAATTGTTCATTGCTAAGCATCCATTCCGGATCATTTGTGTACATTTTTCCGTAATCCTGGTAAGTACTCCAGTTTTTAACATAAACAAAATCAGCATTTTTCAGCGCAGCATCCTGATTATGTAATATGTGTGCTCCTTTTGTAAATCGTTGATCCAGATCATAGTCTTCCGGGTGGGTTATTACAAATTCCGCTTTGCCCCAGGCATTAATCCATTGAGCAAAACTATTGGCAACACATTGGGGGAGAGGTTTGACGTGCGGTGCCCAAGTGAGAACAATTTTTGGTTTCTTAATTTCCGGTGTAGAATGTAAACATTCGGTAATAGTCAGAATATCCGTTAGGCTTTGAAGGGGATGAAGCGTTGCACTTTCAAGGCTTACGACTGGAATGCCGGCATATTTCACGAATTGCGAAATATATAATTCGCTATAGTCATCTTCCCTGTTTTTTAAAGATGGGAATGTACGGATGCAAAGGATATCAAAATATTTTCCAAGTACCGGAGCAGCATCCTTAATGTGCTCCACTGAGTTACCACTCATAATGGCATCTTCTTCAAATTCCAATGCCCATCCTTCTTTATCCACATTGAATACCAGCGGCTCCAGACCCAGGTTCAATGCAGCTACCTGAGTACTAAATCGTGTGCGAAGGCTTGGATTTAGAAACAGGAGGCCTATTTTTTTACCCTGACCGAGTAATTTGTCCTCAAAAGGATTTTTTTTATACCGGAGTGCCTGCTGAATCAGGTGATCCAGGTTTGTAACATCCGCAATGGAAATAAAATTTTTCATGCCTGATTAACCAGATTTGATGAAACCATATTTAGTATTTCTTCTTCAAGTGATTCCAGGAATTCCTCCGCTTCTTTTTTTCTCAATGCCAGAGAAGGAAGCAGGCGTATGGTATCGGGTTTTGATTCACCGGTAAATACCTGTTGATTTTTTAATAGGTTTTTTCGCAGATCCTTTAGATTCGTATCCAGGTCAAATCCTATCATTAATCCTTTACCACGTACATTTTTAAGTCCATCTATTTTCTTTAACCTGCTTATCAGAAATTCTCCGGTTGATTTTGCATTTTCCATCAGCTTTTCTTCTTCGATCACTTCTATAACTGCAAGTGCAGCAGCACAGGCCAGGTGATTTCCACCAAATGTTGTTCCCAGCATACCGTGTTTTGGTTTTAAAAACGGAGCTATCAGTATGCCTGCGACAGGGAATCCGTTCCCCATACCTTTGGCCATACTATAAATATCCGCCTTTACGCCTGAGTGATCATGGGAAAAAAAAGAACCTGTTCTTCCATATCCGCACTGCACACTGTCGGCAATGAAAATTGAATTATGTGCCGTACAAAGAGACCTTATTTTTTTAAGGAAATAATCGCTGGCAATATTGATTCCTCCAACACCCTGAATCCCTTCAATGATTACTGCGGCAACCTCATCTCCATGTGCATTAAAATAATTTTCCAGCGCGGTTTCATCATTAAACGGCAGAAAGACTGCATTTTCTGTTTGGTTAACAGGAGCTACGATTGCCGGATTGTCTGTAACAGCTACTGCCAGAGATGTTCTTCCATGAAAGGATTTACTAAAAGCAATTATTTTTTTTCTCCCGTTATAAAATGATGCAAGCTTCATTGCATTTTAATTTGCTTCTGCTCCTGAATTGCAAAGAAAAAGCTGGAAATCGTCTTTCCCTGAAATTTTTCCAAGTTTATCTGCCAGTTCCTGCTGCAAAGGAATTCTTATAGAATTGGAATAAAAAGCCACCTGGTTCAGCTGTTGTGTAATTCTGGATACGAAATGCGGATGTGTATGACCGATAGAGATCACGGCATGGCCGCCATACATATCGAGGTATTGTTGCCCTGCATCATCCCATAAGTAAGAACCTTTTGCACGAGTAACTGTGATATCATTTATTGGATATACGTCGAAGAGTTTCATAAATTTTTTTTAGGCTTAAAGCGCAAGGCATAAGGCTCAGGGCTTTTGTTGATGGTTAATACTTATTTCCCCAATT
Source organism: Bacteroidota bacterium (assembly GCA_013287475.1). Taxonomy (GTDB): domain Bacteria; phylum Bacteroidota; class Bacteroidia; order Chitinophagales; family Chitinophagaceae; genus Puia. The sequence goes on along the minus strand of JABDDT010000031.1, from coordinate 2,571 downwards.
AATTTATTGTTCAATTTTAAAATTTTAAGTCTTGCTTTAAGCCTTAAGCTTAAAAATAATTTGCTTTAAATTTCAGTCCTGCTGCTTCATCCAGTCCAAACATCAGATTCATATTTTGAACTGCCTGTCCGCTGGCGCCTTTCAGCAGATTATCGATTGCCGAATGAACCACTAATAGATCACCTTGTTTTTCGAGTTGAATGATACACTTATTAGTATTGACAACCTGCTTTAAGAAAATAGGGTTTTCACTCAGCACGGTAAATGGATGATCCTTATAATAATTTTTGTATAAATTGGTTAATTCTATGAGATCCTTTTTTATTTTCAGTTGTGAACTGACGAAAATACCGCGGGTAAAATCACCTCTCCACGGCACGAAATGAAGAAGGTTGTTTTCAAATCCTTTCTGAATCTGATTCAGAGTCTGATTTACTTCCGCCAGGTGCTGGTGGGTTAGCGTTTTGTATGCCTGAATATTATTTGCCCTCCAGGAAAAATGAGAGGTCGCATTTAAACCCTGGCCCGCACCAGTGGATCCCGTAATGCCTGTGCAATATACTTCGGTTAACCATCCCTGTTGCGCAAGAGGAAGAAGCCCCAATTCAATGGCGGTGGCAAAGCATCCCGGATTGGCAATATTATGCGCAGATTTTATTTCATCCCTGTTTAATTCAGGCAAGCCATAAACAAAGGGCTTTCCGGCGGGGGTGAGTCGATTGTTTGACAGAAGCCTGAAATCCTGAGATAAATCAATGATTCTGATATCCTGATTCACCTGATTTTCCATCAGATATTTCTTTGCTTCCCCGTGACCGACGCAAAGAAACAATATGTCAATATCAGGGGAAATGGATTCCGAAAATTCAAAATCCGTTTCACCGGCCAGGTCGTGATGAACATCTGACAGGAATTGTCCGGTATGACTCTTACTCTGCACAAATATGAGTTCGGCAAAAGGATGATGTAACAGGATGCGGATTAACTCTCCACCCGTATAACCTGCGCCCCCTGTTATGCCAATCCTGATTTTTTTCATTTGGTGTTATTCCCTGCTTCGTTGATTTTATGGAATATGGCAGTCTGATTCCCAAATATTTTTGCGAAGCCCTTTACATCATCACCTGTCCATCCACTGTTCATTTCTCCATAAGATCCGAACTGGTTGCTCATCAGATCATGTTCACTCTCAATACCTGTAACAGTAAATCGATACGGTTCAAGTGTTACAAATACTTTTCCTGAAACAGTTGACTGAGAATCTTCCAGGAATTTTTCAATGTTCCGCATGGTGGGATCCAGCATTTGTCCTTCGTGTAACCAGTTTCCATACCAGCTGCTTAACTGATCCTTCCAGTATAACTGCCATTTTGTTAATGTATGTTTTTCGAGCAGGTGGTGTGCTTTAATGATGATAAGCGGAGCAGCAGCCTCAAAACCAACCCGGCCCTTGATTCCGATAATAGTATCACCCACATGGATGTCCCTGCCGATCGCGTATGGCTGGGCAACAGATTGCAGAAATTGGATGGCCCGCACCGGATGATCAAATTTTTTATCATTGACTCCTTTCAATTCTCCTTTTTCAAACTGAAGACTGATTTTTTTTATTTCGTGTTCAGATAAGGGTGTTGGCCAGGCGTTTTCAGGTAAATAATCTTTTGAATTCAGGGTTTCCCTGCCTCCGACAGAAGTTCCCCAGAGCCCTTTATTTATACTGTATTTTGCTTTTTCAAAATTCATCTCCACGCCATTCTCTTTCAGAAACTGAATTTCCTGTTCGCGACTGAGTTTTAAATCGCGGATTGGTGTAAGAATTGTTGTATCAGGTACCATGCCTGTAAATACCATATCGAAGCGAACCTGGTCATTTCCTGCGCCTGTACTTCCATGGGCCACATATGAAGCGCCTGTTTCTTCCACATATCTCGCAACAGCTATGGCCTGAACCATTCTTTCGGCACTGACGCTTAGGGGGTATGTCGCATTTTTGAGCACATTTCCAAATATCAGGAAACGGATGCATGACTGGTAATAATCCTCCGTAACGTCAACTGATCTAAAAGAAGCTACCCCGAGGTTCTTTGCTCTTTTTTCAATATCATTTAATTCTTCCCCAGTAAATCCACCTGTATTTACTGTAAGGGCATGAACCTCCAGTCCTTTAATCTTTTTAAGATAAATAGCGCAATAAGTGGTGTCGAGTCCGCCACTATATGCCAGTACAACCTTTTTATTTTCCTTATTCATCTATCGTCCCAATATTTATTTAGCCAGCTTTTCTTTTTTGAATTTACTCATCCGGATTAGGCCAAGATCTGCGAGTATCATATCTACTTTTTCCTTGCGAAGGATATTTTTCAGCAAGCCCCACTGTTTAATTTTCATGAAGCGCTCATAGAGTTTGCTGTGTTTTACAAAATCCTGAGCTGTTTCTTTTGGTTTTTGATCTTTGGGATCATACAACATAGCCGTACACATACAGTTTTTTCTTTCTTTGCTCATCAGAATTTCATAATTCACACAACTTTTGCAACCCGCCCAGAAAGCTTCATCCTGTGTCAGTTCCGA
>JABDDT010000030.1 GCA_013287475.1 Bacteroidota bacterium | reverse complement strand
AGGCGTCCTTATTTCCTATCTGTATTATTTCAGGTTCGATTATTTGAAGGATATATATTCAAAAAACAAGTCATTACTTTTTATAATTGCAATTTTTGGGATCTCGTGGACTCCGTTTATTGAAGGAGAGACTTCTTACTTTGCCAAAACAATTGGATTCACTTTATTATACATTTCATTTGGAATCGTATTATTAACTTTCCTTTTAAATAGTGAAATTAACCGGACATTAAATAAAGTATTTTCAAAATCACTTGTTGACGTTTTTTCGAAAATTGGATTTTGCTCTTATTCAATCTATATTATTCACACATTTGTCAATTTAACAGTTTCGAAAATCCAGGCAAACTATCATTTGTATTACAATCCTTTCCTTTATTTTATAGTAACCTCATTTATGAGCATAACGATAGGGATGATGATGACTTATTATATTGAAAGATATTTCTTAAAAACGAGAGACAGGTATTATCCGAGCAGAGTTGTTTAATTCCTACCTTATAATATATATCGAATTCGATTTTATACCCAAAATGAGTTGGTCCTCCAGGCACTGCCCCGGCCCTGATGTATTCAAATATTCAGTGAACAGAAATCCCAATCTGATCATTGGAGGTTAATGGTATATGGTGGATGGTGTATGGTATCCTATTTGCTATCCACCATATACCTTATTCCGAACGTTGTTTTGGATTTAGAAATTAATACTTATATAATTACCGTTAAAATACCCTTGCTGTTGCTATCGCTTTAATTTAATTTTGATTAATAAAAGAGTTTAAAAGTCATGACTTCAGAACAGGCACTTCGTAAACAAATTGAGGAAACACTTGAAGCACTTGACAGGAGTACTGAAAAAGCAACTAAATCGAGAGCAGCTGCAATGAAATATCTGGTTGATCTTGGTCTAATCGAAGAAGAAAAACCATTTGATGAGACTACAAAAAAAGTAAAATAGTTTGGCTCAGCATACCCCCTTGCAAGTAATTGGCTTTCATAGTTGTGATAGAAGTATTGGCTTAGACATCATTAACGGCAGAACTCAATTAAGACCAAGTAAAAATATTTGGGACTGGCTAGGCGAAGGAATTTATTTCTGGGAACAGAATCCCTTGAGAGCATTGGAATATGCAATTGAAAGCTCAACCAGAAAACAATTCAATAAAATTCCTATACGAACACCATTTGTAATTGGTGCTATCATTGAATTGGGGAATTGTTTGAATTTAATTGAACCAGAATCTTTAGCTATTTTAAAAAGAGCATACTTTGGGCTTAGTAGAATTTACGAAGAAGTCGGAAAGACATTGCCAAAGAATGAGAATGAAAATAGGAAATTAGATTCTGCTGTATTTAAACATTTGCATAAATTGAGAAGTGATAATTTCAACACTCCTTTTGACACTATAAGATGTGCTTTTAATGAAGGAGATCCAATTTATCCAGGCGCAAATTTTACAATGAGACTTCACATGGAGATTAGTGTCTTAAATCATGAAATGATCCATGGATATTATTTACCCTTTCCTCTCAAAAAGTACAACCCATATCTTGACGAAGTAAACCCTAATTAAGATAGTAAATTAAATAAATGAGTATCACTGAGATTGATATGGAATTGATTAAACTTTTAAATAAATTAAATCTAACTCAAAAAAACGCTAATAACTTTAATTAAGGAATTGTTGAATGCAAAAGGAAATATTGCCAGACAATCAATTGAAGAGTATAATCTTGAATTGAATCAGGCAATTAAAAATGTAAAAAAGGGAAATTTTACAACACTTAAGGATTTAGAAAAAGAAATGGAATCCTTGTAGAAGATACATTAAGCTACAGTTAAAAGACCTATTTAATTTTAAAGCATTCGAATTGATTTTAGATTAGTTAGCATTGTTGATTAGTATGACTGAAGAAACAATAAAAGAAACGCTTGATGCTATTCGTAAAACGACGGCGAGAGTAATCAAATCGAAAGCTACAGCTATTAAATTTTTTGATCGATCTTGGTTTAATAGAAAATGAAAAGTTACCTAAAAGACTATGAAAAAGAGAAAGTAATAAATAAAAACTATGGAACCATCGGCCATTCAAGAACAAATTGATATTATTAGAAGAGCAACTGAAAAAGCACTTAAATCTAAAGAGGCAACATTAATATTTTTAGTGAGTGCCGGAATAATAAATCCTGATGAGGATAAACGTAGCTCGCCCAAAGTGCGGAAAACTAAAAAGTAAAAGACTCATCAAATAAGAAATAATAGAAATCAAATCTTTCTAATTACTCTTCCTCAAATACTCAACATACGCTTCCACAGCTCTCCTGATCGCGGAGCTCCCGCCATTATGATTGTTAATTAATATGGAAAATTCAAGCAAGTGCTTTTTATATGTGTAGACATATCCGCTCAGGCATAGAACACCTGTAAGGGAACCGGTTTTAACAAATACATATCCGCTGTCGGCGCGATAGTAATTCTTCAGCGTGCCGCTTCCCCCGGTAGGAAGAATCTTTTTCATCCGGTCCATCCCGACTTCATTTTTCAATTTGATCAGCACACTGACAAAATCCCGGGGACTGAATAAATTAAACCTGCTCAATCCACTACCATCCACCCAGGAAGGTTTTTGCGGAAGGTCGGCCAGGGGGCCATTCATAATGGTATCAAGAAGTGATTTAATAACCAGTTCATCATTCATCCACCGGATACGTTGCTGACTCACCATCAGCAGGGTTTGCTCAGCAAAAAAATTATCGCTCCTGTGCATCATCGGAATAAAAACGGAATCTGCGGGTCTTGAATTAATGGAGTCAGGTGGTGGTGGGAGAGAAATAATCGGCTGCCCGATCTTATTCACATCAACCCTGAATAAAGGAAGTTTGTGAACAGAAACAGGTTTCCCAATTGTGTCTGGCAGCAATTCCGCCGCCGCATTCATATTATTTGTGATGAATGGAACATCCTGTGAAATATTGGGTTCATTGCCCGAACGAATTATAAAAACATTCGAATCCATCAACCTTTGAACAAAAAATGTTTTAGGAAAACTATCGGTGCTGAATCTGACCTTCCATGGAATTTCCGGTGAACTGGAAACAGTAACTGTTGGTCCGAATGCAGGATTGCTTCGTGTTGAGGAATTCTGCTGGTTCCACCGGATGAAATTCCCATAAATGGGAAATGCACTTCGTTCAATAGCAAAATCTTCATTATAATCATCCCATGCCCAGCCGACACCCAGAGCATTTTCCATCCAGCCAACATCCATGAGATAAATCTTTTTATGGGTCTTCCTGAGAAAATCTATTACAGGTTGTGATTGAAAATCGGGATGTAATAAACTTGGATCGCCGGTAGGATAAACAAATATGGCTGTATCATTTTCAGAATAACGGATGCCTACTAACGAATCTCCGAGATACTTTAATCCGACATACAGAGAAAATAATTTTGTATTACTTGCAGGCACGAAATATTTATCACCCAGGTAGTCCGCGATTTCTTTTTTGGATGAATCGTCATACACATACACGCCAACCAACGCTGTACTGAGTTCTTTCGTTTCAACGAGTTTCCTTAATGCGGGATTATCTGGAATGCAGCATTGACCTTTTGATTCTGACTTTAAGAAGAGCATTAGGCTTAAGGCGTAAAGCGCAAGGCGTAAGGCTTTTTTTAAGCCTAACGCAAAACGCCTAACGCTGAACGCGTAACGCTTAACGCGTAATGTGTAATGCCCAACGCTGAACGCGAATTTTCCGGGGAATAGATTCAAATGAATTTATTTTTTATTCAGAGAGAGAGAGCGAAACATTTTACATTCAACTTTCACCTTCCCTCATTTAATACCCGCCTTCGCTAAAGCTTCGGCGGGCGATGCATATCCACATTCACCACATTAATCAGGCCTTAAGCCTTGCGCTTTACGCCTTGAGCCTATCGTTCCTGAGCACGAAGCCACCGTTCCGGCACTTCATTGCTGCTTGCCTGGAGATAATCCTGGTAAGAGCAGGCGATATATTTCTGGTCGGGCAGCTGCATCCACCAGCGGTTGGTTTTTTTGCTCTGCAGAAATACCGTCTGCACTTCGGCGAAAGCAGTATGATATTCCACGAAATATTCTTTGTCGTTCAGGCTGGCTTCACGAAGTCCTTTATTCCGACCATCCACCGCATACCAGAGCATCTGTGCGATCTGTTTCGCTGTCAGCTCATGCATGTCATTTTCGGGAATATATCCGTAGATGCCGATGCTGCTGATATTGGGACTCAGTCCGGCATATCGCAATAAGGCACAGGCTTCTTCGCCTGAGAGTCCGTTGGGTGATAAAAAATTAGATGGCGCATAGGCATGGGCGATAGCACATACATCAAAACTCAGCATATTGGAATTGCGAAGCACGGGTTCCATCTCTTCAATGACTTCCTTCACCTTTCCCACACGGAAACAATCGAAACGGAGCTTGTCCATCGTTTCTAGCATTCTGGGATGTACATAGAAACTCTGGAAGCCGATATGATTATAATGGGAAATGAAATTCGGTTCATCCGTCAGCAGCTCCATCAGGAAATTTTCGCTCTTTAGGGTTGAATCGATATTGATATCGATCAGCGCATCCACACAGGTAACTTCTATCAGCTTTTTACGGCTCGCATAACTCTGGTATTGTGCCAGGGTCAGGTCGTGCGAACCGCCCAGAATGATGATAGTTTTGCCCAGACCGATGAGTTCATTCATTACACTTCGAAGTGCAGCATACGTGTCGGTCAGTGTGGAACCGGTCTTGATATTTCCAATATCCGCGATCCTGATTTCGCTGTGCCAGTGATAGAGCTGGTAAAACTGGCGACGAATAGTATCCGGTCCACTGAGAAGGGCTCTTGTACGGCGGGTACCTCTTTCTTCACGGCAGCCGATCAGTATCAGGTCGGACTGGAGCAGGTCGGGGAATTCTTCTTCATAAACCTGGATTAATTTTCCAACCTGACCATCTTTATATTCTTCGTCGTTGGAAATCTCCCGGGTATTTACCGGGTCGAGGTAGTCAAGGATATGCAGACTGTACAACATGTACCACGATTTGAAACAAACTTACACTTGTTTTTCCTTTTATCTTTGCGGCATGGAAGAATTACTGGAAAAACTGGACACCTATCGCAAGGAAATCCTTGGCACTGAACCCGATGGCGCTGATGCCGCGGAAACATACCGCATTCGTTTTCTCGGAACCAAGGGCATTGTAAAAAATCTTTTCCAGGAAATAAAGAATGTTCCTGCCGAAAAGAAAAAAGAATTCGGTCAAATCCTGAATGAATTCAAACAGCTCGCGGAATCAAAGTATGAAACTTTAAAAGATACCGCCAACCGTCAACCGTCAACCGCCAACGATAAAGATTGGTCCCTTCCCGGCGACCCCATCCCCGTGGGAACAAGACATCCCATCAGCCTGGTGAGAAACCGCATTATTCAAATCTTCGGGCGACTCGGATTTTCAGTAGCAGAGGGACCGGAGATCGAAGACGACTGGCATAATTTCACTTCGCTCAACCTGCCCGAGGATCATCCGGCGCGGGATATGCAGGATACATTTTATGTTAACAGGAATCCTGACTGGCTGCTGCGAACACATACCAGCAACGTTCAGGCGCGGGTTATGGAAAAACAAAAACCACCCATCCGGATTATTTGCCCGGGCAGGGTGTATAGAAATGAAACCACCAGTGCGCGGGCACATAATTTTTTTAACCAGTGTGAAGGATTATATGTGGATGAAAATGTTTCTTTCGCGGATCTGAAGCAGACGCTTTATTTTTTCGTACAGGAGATGTTTGGCAAAACAGTGAAGATCCGTTTTCGCCCTTCATATTTTCCTTTTACCGAACCCAGTGCCGAGATGGATATCACCTGCCTGATCTGCGGCGGCAGCGGATGTAATGTGTGCAAACATACGGGATGGGTCGAGATCCTCGGAAGCGGCATGGTGCATCCGAAAGTATTGCAGAATTTCAATATCGATCCCAATAAATATACCGGCTTCGCATTCGGCATGGGAATGGAAAGGATCTGTCAGCTGAAATACCGCGTCAACGATTTGAGGCTGTATTCTCAAAATGATCTGCGTTTCCTAAGACAATTCGTTTCAGCCACCTAAAGAACGGAACCATGATACTCGCCGTTCTTGCCAGCGATACGCAGAAGAAAGAGATCGCCGCTTCAGCTTTTTTTCAAAAACATGAAGTCGTGTTTTCTGAAAATATTTCCCTGTGGCTGCATCATACGGCTGATGCATATATTGATTTTGGATTTGCGCCTTCGGCAGAAAAAATAGAGAAGCTCACGAAGCTGCTGCCCAGACCCATATTGATAAATGCAGTAACCGAAACACTAAATGATATCCATCCTGATTTTATCCGGTTCAACGGCTGGCCTGGATTTCTGAAAGGAAAATATTTGGAAGCCGCAGCGAATAATGAAAGTCAGTCTGTCGCGGGTGCCTTGTTTCGGGATCAGATATTATTTGTAAAAGATGAACCAGGATTTGTTTCCGCGCGCATTGTATCTATGATCATCAATGAAGCTTATTTTACTTTAGAAGCCGGCACCAGTACAAAAGAAGAAATTGATATCGCAATGAAACTCGGAACAGGATATCCCTTCGGTCCTTTTGAATGGGGAGAGAAGATAGGACTTTGGAGAGTTTCGGAGTTGCTTTTGAAACTTTCAATTGGTAATCCAGCCTATGAATTAGCTCAAACGCTGATTAATGTGCCAAATTCGGGAATGTAGAAAAATGAAGGGATGGGGAAATTAAATGGGGGAATGATAATGTGAAAATTTGCAAATTAATTCGGCCAACGGTCAACGGCCAACGGCCAACGAAACAATATGTTACTATTAATAGATACTTCGCAAGAAAAAGCATCAATCGCTCTCTCTAAAGAGGGAAAAGTTTTGTTTTCGGAAGAAAACAGCATTTCAAAAGAACATGCATCCTGGCTGCATACTGCAATCGGGCGGATGCTGGCAGAAGCGGATATTTCGCTGGCGGAGTTGAAAGCTATAGCTGTTATCGCAGGACCCGGATCTTATACCGGCCTGCGGGTAGGGATGGCAGCGGCCAAGGGATTTTGTTATGCGCTGCATATCCCGCTGATTACACTAAATACACTGAAGGTGATGGCCGAATCCATGAGATCCGTCGCAGAGAAAAAGAAGGTCCTGATCTGCCCGATGATCGACGCCAGAAGGGACGAGGTTTTTACTGCTCTTTACCAGCCGTCAACCGTCAACCGCCAACCGCCATCTGCCAACCAAAATTCAACGGCCAACCGCCAACCGCCATCTGCCAACCAAAATTCAACGGCCAACCGCCAACCGCCAACCGCCAACGATCTAACAGAGCTCCTGCCTCCCCAAGCCCTGATATTAGATAAAAATGCATTTGAAATACCCCTTGCTGAAAATGCGATCATTTTTTTTGGATCCGGGGCAGAAAAATGGAAAAAAATGACAACATCTCCTTCAGCCATTTTTGAGCCACAACCCGGTATAATACAGGCTTTTGCTACACTTGCTTACCTTGATTTCACCTCCGGTAACTGGGCTGATTTGGTTTATTCTGAACCAATTTATTTGAAAGAATTCTTCACTTATTGAGAAAATATTCTATATTACGAATTCTTTGGAAACTCTGCTTGTTATAAGAGATTTGATAGAATCCAATACAGATATTTTTTTTGAACCTTCAACCTTCTGAACTGTATGAGCGGTACAAGCAGCAACTATTGGATGATCCTGAATGCCCAGGATGGGGAAGACACTGCCGTAAAAGTAGATTTTATTAATCTTAAGAAGGCCGCCATGATCCTGCGGGCTTTGAATCACAAGCTGCGGCAGCAGATCGTAAGAATTTTAGATGAACATAAAAAACTGACGGTCACTGAGTTATATATTCACCTACGACTGGAGCAGTCCGTCGCCTCCCAGCACCTGGCCATCCTCCGCCGGGCGGGTATCGTCAAAACCGAACGGGACGGAAAATTCATCCATTACACCATCAACCCCGAAAGAATTGGTGATATTATGAAAACAGTGCATCTGTTGCTAACTTGAAAACCGAAGGTTTTCAAGTTAGCAACAGATGAGCTTAAAGCCCAAGGCCTAAAGCCCAAAACTTTTTTAAGCCTAAAGCCCAAAGCCGAAAGCCCAAAACTTTTTTAAGCCTAAAGCCCAAAGCCGAAAGCCCAAAACTTTTTTAAGCCTAAAGCCCAAAGCCGAAAGCCCAAAACCAATACAGTTTATTGTTTTGAATCTAAAAAGAAGTTTTAGGCTTTGAGCTTTAAGCTTTAGGCTTTAAGCTTGTTTAGGCTTTAGGCCTGTATTAGTTTTAGGCTTTAGGCTTTAAGCTTTAGGCTTTAAGAAGTAAATTTGCACAAAGGACAAGAAATGTATATCCGACAACTATATACCGGCTGCCTCAGTGAAGCGGCCTATTATATTGAAAGTGAAGGCGAAGCGGCGATCATAGACCCGTTGCGTGATATCGAGGAGTACCTGGTACTGGCCAAAGAAAGAAAAGCCAGCATCAAATATATCTTCGAGACCCATTTTCATGCTGATTTTGTGAGCGGTCACCTCGACCTCGCCCAGGCTTCCGGTGCACCGATCGTTTACGGTCCTGAGACGGAAACTTCTTTCCCCATCTACCGGGCCAAAGACGGAGAAATTTTCAAGCTGGGAAAACTGACGATCGAAGTGCTGCATACACCCGGACATACCATCGAATCTTCCTGTTACCTTTTACGTGATGCTAACGGCGCACCTTATGCGATTTTTACCGGTGATACGCTTTTTGTGGGTGATGTCGGCCGACCGGATCTCAGCAGCGGGAATCTGAGTCAGGAAGAACTGGCATCTATGTTATTTGATTCGCTGCAGAAAAAAATCAGCCCGCTTCCCGATGAAGTAATTATTTATCCGGCCCATGGTGCAGGCAGCAGCTGTGGAAAAAATATTGGCCCCGACACTTACAGTACCCTGGGTGAAGAAAGAAAATCAAACTATGCATTGCTCGCAACATCTAAAGAAGAATTTATAAAAGCCGTTACGGAGGGACTCAATACACCGCCGCAATATTTCGCTGTAAATGCGCGCATCAATAAAGAAGGATATGAAAGCCTGGATGAAGTAATGGAAATCGGATTGAAGCCTTTGAATATAGAAACATTTAAATCACTCATTAAAGACGACGATACAATTATTCTCGATACGCGTCCTTCATTAGAATTCTCTGGAGGATATGTTCCCGGCTCCATCAGTATTGGTCTCGACGGACGATTTGCGGAATGGGCAGGAAGTCTTCTTCCATTCGATAAACCATTTGTACTTGTAACGGATCCGGGAAAAGAAAAAGAAACTGTGGTGAGACTTGCCCGCGTTGGATTTGCATTGATGAAGGGTTACCTGCAGGGAGGATTTGAAACATGGAAAAAATCCGGAGAACCCATTGATCTAATCGTGAATATTGATGCGGATGAATTTGCAATGGATCTTCCTTTCGATCCAAAACTAAAAGTTGTGGATGTACGCAGAGAAACTGAATTCGCCGACGGACATGTTCCCGCTTCCAGAAATATTCCATTAGAAACACTGACTGATCCCGGCACCATGGCCGAATTCGACGATACCGATAATATTTATATTCACTGCGCCGGCGGCTACCGAAGCATCATTGCGTGCTCACTCTTCAAGCGCCAGGGTATTCATAACCTGCATAATATTGTCGGCGGTTGGGATGAAATCAAAAAAATCGACGGACTTGAAATTGTGAAGGAGAATAGCGTTCTTAACTAATTATCAATTATTAATTATTGATTATTAATCTAAGTATTGAAACTCTCACACTTGCCTTAAGCTTTACGCCTTACGATTTTAGCTTTTTTCGGTTTTGTCTTGAATGCTTCCGGAATACCAAATTCAGCAATTAATTTTTCAGCCTTTTCATGTTTAGCCATAAAAACAGGGTCTTTGCTTAAATCCGGGAAATCGTCATCAATAAAGACAGTTGTATTTGATCTTTTTTTCTTAGGCATTGATAAGGCTCTGGATACTATTAAGATTTTTTTCTGCGGGATGTTTTTATACTTATTGGTTTCTTTCGACTATTAGCCTTGGTCTTTTTCTTCAATAATTCAGGAAGACCATATTTGGTAATTAGCTTTTCTGCCTTTTCCACTTTTGCCAAAACGAATGGATCATTACTTAAATCAGGGAAATTTTCATCTACAGGGACAGATTTCGGTAATTTATCAAGATTCCATTTTGTCATACAAATTGATATTGGATAAAATTACAAGTTTATGTGTATCAGGAAAAAGGTAAAAACACCCTTCAAACAAGTGTGAGAGTGTGAGAGTTTGAGAGTGTGAGAATATCATATCTCATAGTTCATAGCTTATATCCCATAATCCATAACCCATATCCCATATCTCATATCCCATATCTCATATCTCATTCAGATCTCAAGCTTGTAACCGGATTCGCCATAGCTGCTTTGATGGATTGATAACTTACGGTGAGTAAGGTGATAATTAAAATGCTGAGGCCGGCAATGGCGAAGATCCACCAGGAAATAATGTCGTGGTAAGAATAGTTTTGCAGCCAGTTATTCATTCCATAATAAGAAAGCGGAATCGCGATGCAGAGTGAGATCAGCACAAGTTTTACAAACTGTACTGACAACATACCCCAGAGAGAAAATAAATTGGCTCCCAGCACTTTGCGCACACCGATTTCTTTGGTGCGCTGCTCCGCTACAAAAGATGCCAACCCGAATAAACCGAGACAGGATATAAATATCGCCAGACCAGCGAAGACAGCAGACAAATTCCCGATGCGATCCTCCTCACTAAACTTTTTCGCATATACATCATCGTTAAAGACATAGATAAAAGGACTGGCCGGATTATATTTTTTAAAAACCTTTTCAATGGCAGCCATTGAATTATGCAGGGGCAGTCCTGCTTTCATGCGGATTGTTATAACACTCATGTAACCGTCGCCCAGGAAAATCGCCGGTTCGATGGGATCATAAGGAGAATTCGTCATCATATCTTTTACCACGCCAATTACGGTGCGTGACTTACCAGCGAATTTCATGATCGTACCGATCGGATTTTTTATGCTGGTTGCCTTAGCTGCTGCTTCATTCAGGATCATCGAATTAGAATCTGCATATGCGCGCGAAAAATCACGCCCTGCAATAATATTCCATCCGATCGTTCTTCCGAATTCAGGTGTAACATTTACATTTCTGAAAAAAATGACCAGGCCCGGATCTTTACCTGGCCAGTCCAATGAATTATTATTATTGAACAGGGTGATGGGCTGGGATGATTCGGACATCTCAGTAACAGTACCGGTTCTCAACAGATCCTGACGAAGCGCATCATAATGTCCATTGAGAGCGTCCGACAATGGCATGGTCACGAGTCCTTCCCTGGTGTAACCTGTAGGACGGTTTTTAGCGTACATGATCTGACGGTAAACAATAATGGTTCCGATGATCAGACTTAATGATACCGTGAATTGCAGTACCACTAATACTTGTCTTGGAATAGAATTGTATCGGCTTCCCTGAAACGCGCCTTTCAATACTTTGATGGGTTCGAAACTGGAAAGATAAAATGCAGGATAACTTCCGGAAATGATACCGGTAAATAAAGCAAATCCAATGCACAACAGCCAGAAAACAGGATTGCTGTAAGGAATATTCATGTGTTTGCCCGAAAGATTATTAAAAAATGGCAGGGAGACTTGGGCTGACAAGAGTGCAATCACAAAAGCAAATAATGTGAGCAGAATAGACTCGATTAAAAATTGCCCGATCAGATGAATGGACAAGGAACCAATTGTTTTTCTAATGCCTACTTCTTTCGCTCTCTTGCTACTGCGCGCAGTGGCAAGATTCATGAAATTTATGCACGCAAGGAAAAGTACAAAGGCACCAATGATTGCCATGAGAACAACAACCTGGATTCTTCCGCCTGCAGGTTTTCCATTGACAAATTCACCATACAGATGCAATTTATCCAGCGGATAAACAAGGGTTGTTTCCTTCCAGTCTTTTATAAAAGGAGTAGGAAGATTTTTTATTTTTTCTGTTGCAACAGCGGTGGTTACTTTATCGTTCATTTCAACAAAACCTTCGCCGTTATGATCGCGCCAATTGGTATTGGTGCTGAGATAACTATTCCCGGAATTCGTCCATGGAAGCAGAAGTGTTGTTCCTGCAAAACTCGAATTCTCAGGAAGATCATCATACACAGCGCCGACTTTCATGTTCATTTTATTATCAAGCAAAATCGTTTTGTTTATTGGATTTGCATCTCCGAAAAGTGAAACAGCGAGAGACTTCGATATCATGATCGAGGAAGCATCGTTCAATGTTTGAATATTGCCGTTCAGAATAGTTAGTCCGAACATGGACGGAAAATCTTCCTGTGCAAATATTCCACGGCCGGAAATTTTCTTATCCCCTGATCCCAGTATATGCAGATCATGAAAAGATACCAGGGCAACTCTTTTAAAAAGGTCCTTGTATTTAGTCTCCATGGCGAATCCCAGGGGCATGGCAATCGTTGGTCCGATATAAATATCTCCCTTGTCATTTTGACTGAGCATTATTTTCGCCAGCTTTTCGTGATTTGGATTATAATGATCATAGGTCAGTTCATCTAAAACCCATAATCCGATGATAATAGCCGTTGCCATACCGATGGCTAGTCCGACGATATTCAGCGAAGCGAAGGCTTTGTTGTTACACAGATTGCGGAGGGCTACTTTAAAGTAATTTTTAAGCATGGTTGACGGTTGGTGGTTGACCGAAGTTCAGGATTGATAGTTCCAAGAAAATGCCAGATTGATATCTGGTTGAATATCAAATCGATATAAAACTCAATCATTTTCAAACTGCCCGATTTCGATACGTTGAGTGCACGTTTTGATAAAAACCCTGATAAACAGCAGATTAGATCCCGTACCATATTCGGTATTCAGAGGTAATAAAGTATTAAATAGTTGGTGAGGACTTCGTAGTCTGACCGTAATTTCTTCGTGTAGCTAACCGAACAATATACGAACGACATACGAACGATATACGAACGAAGTACGAACAAGGCAGGAATGAGGTAGGAACAAGATAGGAAAGAGCCACCGCTCAAATCAGGTATATCTATAGATTAAGACAAAATTAAAAAATCTCGCTTTTACCACTGGTAAACCTACATAAAAACCAACCTAAGCGGAAAGCGATCCTTGGACCAATTAAGTACAATTTGCAAGCCAGTTTTATTTTCCCTTATTACTATATAATTTAGTATATTCGTACTAAATTATATAGTATTTGACTAATGGCATAACAGTTGATCGTATTTAAAGACCGCCAACGGCCAACCGCCAACGGCCAACCAATTAAAATGGAAACTCTCATCCAAACCACACCAGGTTACCGGCTCAACGAATACATGCTGGTATTATCACCGCACGAAGATTTGCGGAAAAGAATTCAGTCTGTAAAAAAAGAATTCGCAGAAAAATATAAATGTCCACAGGCGAACTGGGGTAAGCCGCACCTGATGCTGGCAAGATTCAGTCAGCTTGAAATGCTGGAAGAAAGAATAACAAACAGTTTGAGATCTATCGCGATGGGATTTCATCCGATCAAAGTGGAGATGAAAGATTTTGGATCTTATCCGACACATTCGATTTTTATTCAGGTGACATCGCGCGAACCCATCAAAGATCTTATCCGTGAAATAAAAGAATCGCAGAAATTGCTGAAGCCCGATAATGATCACAAACCCTATTTTACAGAAGATCCGCACATGATGATTGCTGCGAAACTCGCTCCCTGGCAATATGAAAACGGTTGGCTTGAATATACGCACCGGCATTTCACAGCAAGATTTATTGCAGAGGGTATGCTCCTTCTCAAACGACGCACAGGTGAAAAAGCCTGGCAGATCGTGGAACATCTCGCATTTCAAAATCTGCCTGTCGCGATTAAGCAGGGAGATCTATTTAATTGACAGTAGGCAGTTGACAGAATTTATTGAAAGTTCAAAATTATTTCTGTCAACTGTCAACTACCTACTGTCAACGGTATCAAGCCAACTATTAAAATAATAAAATGGAAGACTACAAAAAAGGCCGAGGCGCGCAAATCAACACGCGCAACAAATTTCAGCGTGACGAAAAAACGCGTGAACATATTGAGTCCGTCGATGACTGGACAGAGTCCAATGCACCGACGCAATATATAGAGCAGGAAGCGAAGACCATCGTTAACAAGGTGGACAGTCCCGACGTGGGCATGTGGTATAGTATGAATCCCTATGCAGGCTGCGAGCACGGATGTATTTATTGCTATGCGCGAAACACACATGAATACTGGGGCTATAGTGCAGGCACGGATTTCGAAAGTAAGATCATCGTAAAAAAAAATGCGCCTAAACTTCTCAGGAAATTTCTGATGAATCCCAAATGGGAATGTGTGCCGATCAGCATCAGTGGTAACACAGATTGTTATCAACCCGCAGAAAAAATATATAAACTCACCAGGGGATTGCTGGAAGTATGCAATGAATTCAATCAGCCTGTAGGCATGATCACAAAAAATGCAGGCATGCTGCGCGATAAAGACCTGCTCCAGGAAATGGCGAAAAAGAAACTGGTATCAGTACTCGTTTCCATCACTTCCTTCAATGAAGACCTTCGGCAGAAAATGGAACCCAGAACGACAACGGCCAAACAACGTCTGAGAACGATACGCGAACTGAGCCAGGCCGGTGTAAGGGCAGGCGTGATGCTCGGTCCGATGATACCAGGATTAAACGAACATGAAATGCAGCGTATC
The DNA here is from genome assembly GCA_013287475.1 of Bacteroidota bacterium. GTDB lineage: Bacteria > Bacteroidota > Bacteroidia > Chitinophagales > Chitinophagaceae > Puia. Next base: position 20,674 of record JABDDT010000030.1, on the reverse strand, counting down.
ATGAAAGAAGCTACTGAAAACGGAGCCAGTTTTTCAGCCTATACATTTATACGATTAAATGGTGCGATCAAATTGCTGTTTCATGACTGGCTTTTTAAAAATTACCCGGACAGGGCAGATAAGGTCTGGCATATGATCGAAAATTCGCATGATGGTAAGGTGAATGACTCCCGCTGGGGAGTAAGGATGCGGGGAGAAGGAAATATCGCTGAACTGGTGAACCAGCAGTATAAAAAATATGGGAAAATTTATGGACTCAATGCTGAACGATGGGAGCTTGATTGCAGCCTGTTCCGCAGACCCGGGGGACAAGCTACCCTGTTTTAAAACTTCTCTTTCTCTGAACAGCTGAAATACAATGCTTTATAGGCAGAATCACAGGAAGGCCTGACGAATCTTATATCGGGTAATCGAAATTTGTTAGACTGAAAATCAACTATATTTGCAAACGCGGCATTTTTTCATTGAATGTGGTTGGGCATTCAGGATAAAAAGATGAAATTCAATGAACTAAGATTAGCTTGCGCTTAATTAATCAATCCTGTGATTCATAGTCTGGCGTATTCTAATAATCTGGCATTAGAAAATATTTGTATGGGTGCAGAAAGTCACGAATGTGTGGCTATCTGCACCCTTTGCGTTTATGGGTGGGAACGGGATTTGTAGTAGTGGCGAGCGAAATGATATGGTTCTGAGAATTAACAGGTTACAAAAAATGCATGTGACTGAGGTGGCGAAGCTTTGAGCCAATTCCTGTAATTTCTGTTTTTATTTAAAATGAATTTACCTTGTCAGCGTTAACATCTCACTGGTATGCTATTTACACCAAGCCACGCTGGGAGAAAAAAGTGCATTACTTACTCTCTGAAAAAAAAATCGAATCCTACTGCCCTCTGAATAAGGTCCGGAAGAAATGGAGCGACCGGATGAAAATAGTGGAAGAGCCGCTGTTTAAATCTTATGTGTTTGCGAAGGTGAGTGAAGATGAACGTACAAAAGTGCGCATGACCGCGGGGGTGATGAACTTTGTGTACTGGCAGGGTAAGCCTGCCATCATTCCGGCTAAAGAAATTGAGACCATCCGGAAGTTTATGAACGAATACGAGAATGTGATGGCTGAGCCGATCCAGTTAAAAGAAGACGGGAAAGTAATTATCCGCCAGGGTTTATTTATGGATCAGGAAGCTAAAATATTAAAGATAGAAGGCAACCGCGTAAAAGTTATCATCGAAAGTATTGGTTATACCCTGGTAGCTTCTATCGATAAAAAAAATTTATCAACCCTTACACACTAAGCATGTATCGTACACCTTTACTGAGAAGTTTTTTATATGTAATCGTTGGTTTATGGATCATGCAAAGTCTGAGCTCATGCGGGAATGCCCGCCAGCTTATGTTGATGCAGGGTAAATTTGATACGGCAAAACTGAGTGTTATCAATCCTGTCGAACCGATTATACGTAAAGGAGATATTTTGAGTATCATTGTTTATAGCGATAACCCGGAAGCGACAAAAATTTATAACCAGTCTCTTATCACGACCGCAAATGCTTCGGGTACATTGAATCAAGGAATCGGCGGTGCTGCTCCATCTGGAGGAGGATACCAGGTAGACCAGGATGGCAATATTGTTTTTCAGGGCTTAGGTAAGATTAAAGTGGAAGGCCTCACAAAAGCGTCTTTAAAAGACACGCTGGATGCCAGGTTAACCCCATTCCTGAATAATCCTTATTACAGCATAAGGTTTTTGAATTATAAATTCACTATGCTGGGTGAAATAAACAAACCAGGCATAATATCTATTCCTGGTGAGCGAATTAATATTCTCGAAGCCATTGCTATGGGAGGCGATCTGACATTTTATGCCAGGAGGGATAGTGTGCTCATCATCAGGGAAAATAATAATAAACGGGAATTTGCCAGGCTGGATCTAAGGCAGCCTCAAATTATGGCTTCCCCTTATTTTTATATCCAGCAAAACGATATCATCATCTTCGAACCAACCAATAGAAAGGTTGCTGCAAATGATGTAGTTACAACCCGGAATATTACATTGGCCCTTGCCATCATTTCGACATTTGCTGTTGTATACAGTATTGTTCGTTTATATTAAAGAATCTTATAAACTATGCCTGAAGCATCCAATGGCCTGACGCATCCTGAACCGAATTCCAATGATATTTCCTGGAAACTCGGACCGAGGGATTTTGTATTAACAAACCTTAAGTACATTCCATGGATATTGATTTCTGCTTCAATAGCACTGGTACTTGCATTCTTAAATATCAGGTATACAACGCCTATATTTTCTGTCCAGTCTTCTTTGCTGATTAATAATAATGAAGGGGGTGGAAATAAAGAAGACAGGTTTGATGCGATGATGATGAATTCAGGATCTGCTAACCTGAGCAATGAAATCCAGATTCTCTCCTCGAGGCCTGTTTTGCAAAGAGTATCCAGAAATCTTCATTTAACTACCCGGTATTATAATATTGGTAAGATCCGGACATCTTTATTATATCCACAGTCTCCCATCATTATGCAGATGCTGGAAAGCCCAAATCCTCCCGAAGCGTTTGGCTTAAACATGAATATAATTAATGAAAATCAATTCGTGCTTGGAAAAGAAACCAAAATACATCTGTTTGGAGAACCGCTGATGGTTGGTGGTAATAAACTTGTAATTTTCAGAAATCCGAATATAGATCTTAACAGCTATTCGAGTAAGAATTTTTATATCACTCAAAAACCTCCTTCCTCATTGGCGAATGAATACCTGGGTGCGGTAAAAATTGCACAGTCGAATGACCAGTCAACTATTCTGGTCCTTTCATTTTTAACGGAAAACAGGGACCTTGGGGTTGATTTCCTGAATGCCCTGATGCAGGTATATGATTCTCTGAATATTGAAAGTAAAAACAGGATATCCGTTAACAGCCTGAATTTTATCAATGAAAACCTGGACACCCTGGTAGTCAAGCTGAACAGCCTGGAAGGGACGGTAAAGAATTACCGTGTAAATAATGACATATTTGATGAAGAGAGCCAATCGAGAACATACCTGAGTAATGTCGAATCTAGCAGAAGTGACCTGGATAAAGTGGATGTAAAGATTACCTTAACCAACCTGCTTCAGCAATATGTAAATGATAAAACAAAGGCACATGAATTGGTTCCCATCAATATGGGCATTGATGAACCGGCTTTGTCCCAACTCATTTCAGAGTATAATAAATTGCAGCTTGACCGTGATAATAATTTAAAGACAACAACGGTTGATAATCCGATGATAAAGGCTTATGATGGTTCACTGGATAGAATCCGCAGGAATATATCGGAAGCCCTTACTAATGTACGAAATGGATATATTATTGCAAGGAACAAGGTATTGGAACAGCAGGAACAGGTAGCTGGTAAATTGCGATCTCTTCCAGGTAAGACTATGGAATTGGGAAATGTGGCCAGAAGGCAAAAGATCCTGGAAGATTTGTATTCCTTTTTACTACAGAAGAAATTTGAAACATCAATTTCTTCAGCTGCTACTGTTTCAAATTCGACCGTTGTAGAACCCGCGTTAGCGGGGAACTTTCCAATAAGCCCCAATAGAAATAAAATTTATATTACCTATTTGCTTTTTGGCCTGATCATACCGGTGGGATTTATTGCAGCCAAAGAATTACTCAGGGATAAAGTGAATAACCGGATTGACGTGGAAAAAAGAACCCATGCGCCCATACTGGGTGAGATCGGACATTCTGACGACGAGTCCAACCTGGTGGTGTTAAGAAACAGCCGTCGTTTTGTTGCTGAACAATTCCGCATTCTGCGCAGTAACCTGAAATACATGACTGTTAAAAAGGATAATCCCTCCATCCTGGTTTCTTCTTCATTCAGTGGTGAAGGAAAATCTTTCATCAGTATCAATATGGCTTCGGTGATGGCCCTGAGCGGAAAGAAAACTGTGATCATGGAATTTGATATCCGTAAGCCCAAAGTGATGGAGAGTTTGAATATGAAACGCAAAATGGGAATCACGAATTATATTATTGGCCGTGCACAGATTAAAGATATCATCATGCAGGTGCCTGGTTTCGATTCGTTATATGTGATTCCATGCGGCCCCATTCCACCTAACCCTGCAGAACTGTTGCTTGATCCGAAACTCGATGATCTGATGGCAGAAGTGCGTGAGAACTTTGATGTGATTATTATGGACACGGCTCCGGTTGGACTCGTAAGTGATTCCATCACGCTGGGCAAATATGCCGATTGCACATTATTTGTAATCAGGATGGGCCATACCTACCGGAAAATATTGAGACTGGTAGAAGATCTTTATAACGAGAAAAAACTTCCCGGACTGAGCCTGATACTGAATGATGTGAAACTCGAAGGTGGTTATTACAGCGGGTACTATGGCGGGTATGGATATTATGGAGGTTATGGTTATGGTATTGAATCCGGATATTTTGAAAAGCCAGCCAAAAAGAAAATGGTACCACTTCACAAACAGGTTGGCCGCTGGTGGGGGAAATGGTTTGGTTAACTAATTGTATTATAGGATGAATGAGTTGTTAGAAACAGGTCAGACCGAATGGGACCTGGTGATCAAACCGCGGAGCAGCATTTTTAAATTAAACCTGAAAGAAATATGGCATTACAGGTACCTGCTGGTCATGTTTGTGAAAAGGGATATTCTTTCCGTTTATAAGCAAACCATCCTGGGTCCAATCTGGTTTTTTATTCAGCCCATTCTTACCACCATTGTATTTGTCGTTATTTTCGGAAATATTGCAAAAATTTCTACAGACGGACTCCCGCAGGTTTTGTTCTATTTAGCAGGAATCACTATCTGGAATTATTTTGCTGAAATCCTGTCTACCACCAGCAATACATTTGTAACCAATGCCAGTATATTCGGAAAAGTTTATTTTCCAAGACTGGTACTTCCTCTATCAAAAGTTATTTCAGGGCTTATAAAATTTGGCATTCAGTTTTTATTATTCATATTAGCACTTACTTATTTCCTGCTCAAAGGTTCAGCAGTCCATCCGGATTTTCTGAATATTATTATTTACACCCCGGTTGTTTTGATCATTATGGCCGCATTAGGTCTTGGTCTTGGTCTTATTCTTTCTTCCCTGACTACCAAATACCGTGACCTTACTTTTTTAATCACTTTCGGTATACAGTTGGGTATGTATGCCACGCCTATTATTTATCCGCTCTCTGCTATCCATTCAAAATATCGAATTCTTATCGAGTTAAATCCCATGACATCACTGGTGGAAACTTTTCGTAATATTTATCTCGGAGCCGGGGATTTAAACTGGAAGGGGTTAACCTATAGTTTTGGATTTACTGCAGTAATCCTGGTTTTGGGAATTATTATTTTTAACCAGGTTGAAAAAACTTTTATGGATACTGTATAGAATGAATGAAATAATCCAGGTCCATAATATCAGTAAACAATACCGGCTGGGACAAATTGGTACCGGAACGATTTCGCATGATTTAAACCGATGGTGGTACAAAGTAAGGGGTAAGGAAGATCCTTTTTTGAAAATCGGTGAAGAAAATGATCGCTCTAAAAAAGGCGGAAGTGAATATGCCTGGGCTTTACGTGACATAAATTTTGATGTTCAACAGGGAGAAGTTTTGGGTATTATTGGGCGGAATGGTGCTGGCAAGAGTACCCTGTTAAAAATACTCAGCCGCACAACGGCTCCAACGACAGGAGAAATCAAAATTAAAGGCAGGGTAGCCAGTTTGCTGGAAGTGGGGACAGGATTTCATCCTGAACTTACAGGACGGGAAAATATTTTTCTGAATGGCGCCATTCTGGGAATGACAAAACAGGAAATAAAAAACAAATTTGATGAGATCGTTGATTTTGCCGGTGTTGAAAGATATATTGACACGCCGGTAAAACGCTATAGCAGCGGGATGTATGTGAGGCTGGCTTTTGCAGTTGCTGCACATCTCGAGCCGGAGATATTGATAGTAGATGAAGTGCTGGCGGTTGGAGATGCTGAATTCCAGAAAAAAGCACTTGGTAAAATGAAGAGCGTAAGTTCAAATGAGGGAAGAACAGTATTGTTCGTAAGTCATAATATGGTAGCTGTAAAAAGTTTATGCGACAAGGCGATGATTTTGAAAAATGGATTGATGGTTGAAATGGGCAATCCTGCCCAGGTAATTAATAATTATCTGTCAAATCAATTAAATAAAAATTTATTACTTGATTTTGAAGATGCTGAAAAAGCTCCGGGCAACGATAAAGCCAAATTAAAAAGGATTGAAATTTGTCCTCAACCAGGAAACCCATTCGATTTAATAACGGTTAAAACGCAACTTAATATCAATATTGAATTTTGGAATTTCGAAGAGGGGAGACTGATTAATCTTACCATCTTCATAAACACTTCTGCAGGTGAATGTGTATTTGCAAATGGAACACAGGCAGTCAGTCTGTCTTCAGGTTTGCACAAAGCTACCTGCACTATCCCCTCGGATTTTTTAAATGATGATATTTACGGCATTTCTTTGATGATTGTTGGAGATGCATCTTATCCAATTAGTTTTTTTGAAAACATTATTTCAGTCGAAATACATGAAGAAAGAAAATCAACGAATTGGCATGGCAAATGGCCTGGCTTTGTAAGGCCAAAGCTTGATTTCAGATTATTGCCCAAGGATTAAAACACTTCTAAGAGATTTAGAAATCAAATTTTAGTTAAGAATCAATTTTTAGATGGAATAAGACAAAGGAAAATGAAGAATACGTTTAGGTGGTCATTGGAAAAGAAAATAAAGAGCTCCCTGTCCAACAATTTCGGGATTGAAAATTATGATGAGTATAGATTCGGAAATTTTAATGTAATTAATACAACTGTACCTAATTTCAAAAATCCTGCATTAAAATTATTTCAAAATCTTAAACCATGGATTAAAAAAAATACAGGATACAAATTAAATCACATCGTTAATTCGAAAATTAGCCCGATCGACAATTATTCCGATAAACTTCAAATAATTTGGGAAAAATTGAATAAGGAAGGCAAAGAATTATTGGTAGAAATTATAGCTTATAGACTTCTTGGATTTCAGAAAATTAAATTAGCAACAAATAATGCAAAATATTGGGAGGCACTTAGAAAGGCAGCGACTTTAAAAAATAATAACGATACGTATGATCCGCACTTCCTTCATTTTATTCTTTACAAATTTGACCTAAGTGAAATAGGGTATAATGTTAAGCTTTATTTCAGAGATAGTGGAATTGCAATTGCTTTCATAAATGAACAATATGCTTACAAATTAAGAAACGAGTATGTAGTAACAGTTAAGGAAGGGGATGTAGTTTTAGATATTGGAGCGTGCTGGGGTGACACAGCTTTGTATTTTGCTGATAAAACCGGAGTTAACGGCAAAGTTTATTCATTTGAATTTATTCCGGAGAATATTAATCTTTTTGAAATAAACAGGGCCTTAAATCCGTCACATTACAACCAAATTGAGCTGATTAAACATCCTGTATCTGATGTATCGGGGCAGACAATTTTTTTTAAGGATAATGGACCAGGGAGCAGAATTGAACTAGAGCCATTTGAAGAGCAAACTGGTTCGACGACTACTTTAAGTATAGATGATTTTGTTCGGCAAAAAAGACTGACAAAAATTGATTTTATAAAAATGGACATTGAAGGTTCTGAACCAAAGGCTTTAGAAGGTGCTATAGAAACTATAAAAAAATTCAGACCTAAATTGGCCATCGCTATTTATCATAGTATGGATGATTTGACCAATATACCAACGTGGATTTCAAATCTAAATCTGGGATATAAATTGTATGTGGGGCATTATACTATTCACGCTGAAGAAACTGTACTTTTTGCAATCTGCTGATATATGATCAACGTTACCAAGACCTACCTTCCACCTTTTGATGAATATGCTAAAATTTTAAAACGTGCATGGGATAAGGCATGGATAACCAACAACGGTGAATTGGTTATTGAACTGGAACAAAAGCTTAAAGAATATCTGAGTGTAGAACATTTGCTGTTTTGCAGCAATGGTACCGTGGCGTTGCAAATGGCACTGAAAGCTTTAAACATTACCAAAGAAGTTATTACTACACCATTTTCGTATGTGGCAACTACAAATTCTATTCTTTGGGAAAATTGCAATCCGGTATTCGTAGACATTAGACATGATGATTATTGTATTGATGCTGATAAAATAGAAGCCTCCGTTACTGAAAATACACAAGGCATTTTAGCGACACACGTTTATGGTTTCCCTTGCAACGTTGACAAAATTGGAGAGCTCGCGGATAAATACAATTTAAAAGTTATTTATGATGGGGCTCATGCATTTGGCTGTAACTACAAAGGAAGATCGCTATTGTCATTTGGCGATATTTCTACCTGCAGTTTCCATGCGACGAAAATATTTCACACAGTAGAAGGAGGAGCTGTCATTTCTAATAGTAAAGAATTGCTAAATAAACTTTATCTATACAGAAGTTTCGGCCATCTTGGCGATGATTACTATTCAATAGGTATTAACGGAAAGAATTCGGAACTGCATGCGGCAATGGGATTATGCATTTTACCGAAGTTGAGCGGGATTATTGGAAATAGAAAACATCTTTTCGAAACTTATAATCATTTACTTGATTTTAGAAAAATGAGCAGGCCTTTTTCTAAAGAAGACTTTACTTATAACTATTCGTATTATCCGGTACTTTTTGAAACAGAAGAAGTATTGATTAAAGTCAGGTCTGCACTTGCAAATGAAAATATAAATACCCGCAGATATTTTTATCCTTCATTAAACACGCTTCCATTTCTTAACTATCAGGACTGTGAGATTTCTGAATCCATTTCAAAGCGGGTATTGTCATTACCCCTTTACGAGTCTCTTACGCGTATGGAAGTAGAGAAGATTTGCAATATTATATTAAATGAGCTTAGATCTTTCCAAATAATTCAGTAAATGGAACAAAAGAGACTTTTGTTTTTAGGCGGCGCTGACATACAGATACCTGCAATTCAAAAAGCTGTTGAAATGGGCCATTATGTAATTACCATTGATTACTTACCAGAAAATCCAGGGCATAAGTATTCTCACGAATATTACAATATAAGTACTACTGATAAGGAAAAGGTACTAGAGTTGGCTAAGAAGATTAAAATCCATGGCATATCTGCATACGCTTCAGATCCTGCAGCATTGACAGCAGCTTATGTTTCTGAACATTTAGGACTTCCAGGAAATTCGTATCAATCTATACAAACGATATCAGACAAAATCAACTTTAGAAAAATCCAGCAGAAAGTAAATGCTCCCTGTCCTCGCATTATAGAAAGTTCCGAGTATTCATTTATCCTCAATGAATTGGGAAAATTTAAACACGGGGCAATCATTAAACCCGCAGATACTTCGGGTAGTAAAGGAATATTCAGGATTCATAAAGGAGAATCAGAAAACGAAATTCGGGAGAAAATTGAAAAGGCACTTTTTTATTCCCGCACTAAACGGGTAGTGCTGGAAGAATATCTGAAAAGGAAAGGATTTGTAATGTCGGGTGATTTTATGGTGGAAAAGGGCAAGATTATTTTTTATTGTTTTGGCGATGTACATTTTAACGATGCCATTACAGGATTAGTTCCCAGATCTATTTCTTTACCTACAACTCTAAGGGATGAGTCTTTCTTTGTAAAAATCATCGCAGACTTGCAAAAAATAATCGATGAGTTGAAAATAACAACGGGTGTTTTTAACTGCGATGTAATTCAGGATGAAGAGTATAGGCCGATTATTTTAGATATAGGCGCCCGTAATGGTGGAAATTTATTTAATGATATTATCAGTATTCATACCGGGATTGATCTGATCGGATTAACATTGATTCAAACCCTTGGAGGGCCAGTTTCAGTGAAAGAGGAAATTGTTCCAAAGGGTTATTACGCCCATAATGTCATTCATACCATTCAGGATGGAATTTTTGAAGAACTATTTATCCATCCATCCATGGAGAAACATATTTTTTATAAAATTGTCAATGTGGGTAAAGGACAGGAGGTAAGTAAATTTATTAATTCTGGATTTAGGATCGGCTTAGTTCTATTAAAATTTGATGACTTCAGCCAAATGCACCAGGTATTAGGTAATGTTTATGATTATTTTCGAGTCGTTTTAAAAAAGTGATAATTCATAATACTTTAATTATATGATTGCATCCTCTTTTACGGAACTCATTGGTAACACTCCTCTGGTTAAGTTTAAATTGCCAGGTTTTCCTGAGGTTAATTTTTATGTGAAAATGGAGAGCTATAATCCGACGGGAAGTATTAAAGACCGGGCTTGCATTTACAATATCAATTCCGCAATTCGAAAAGGGCATTTAACTAAAAATAAAATAATACTTGATGCCAGCAGCGGAAATATGGCTTGTGCGTTATCATACTTTGGCAAAATATTAGGTTTTAAGGTAAAGGTAGTTTGTAATTCTAAACTTACAGAAGATAAAAAAAATTTCATCAGATTTTTTGGAGCTGAATTAGAAATGATAGGCGATATGACTATTGAAGGCAATAATTGGTGCAGAAACCTGTCAGAATCACCAGAAGGTATTGACAAATTCTGTTTTATGGATCAATTACACAACCCTGCAAATCCCCTGGCATCTTACGAAACATTAGGTCCTGAGATACATAATGCTTTACCAAACATTAAAGCTGTTATTGGCTCTATGGGATCCGGAGGAAGTATGTGTGGGGTTGCACGTTATTTCAAGGAAAGGAAAAATGATACGATGATTTTTACTTCGCAATCTGCTTCAGGAACAAAAATTCCCGGCACGGGTAGTTTTGTTGACGGTGATTATGTTACACCATTTATTACTGAACTGAGAGCAAATTATTCGGATACTTTTATGATAAATCAAAGTCAGGCCGAGGTGCGTACGAAAGAACTTAGAGAACAAGGAATCTATGCTGGTTTTCAGGCGGGAGGCGTTTTGGAGGCATCATATAATTCAATAGAAAAGTATAAACTGAAAGGTGATGTGGTTATGATTATTGGCGATGCCGGCTGGAAGAATATGGATAAATTAAAAGCAATAATTTAATATGATGTTCGAAAGTAAAATTCTTACTGGTTATGGTAAATCGCATGCAAGTTTCGGTGAGCTCCTTCAGGGTAGGTTAACTGATAACCGGGATTTTTTAGTTACGTTACCCATTGATTTATGGTCAATATGCAATCTTACTGCAGTAATTAGACCTGGCCCTCTGGTTATAAACTGTGAATATTTTAAATCGAAAAGAGTAGCCGAAATGCTGCTTGAAAAGTTGGGTATTAAGGATAATTATGAAATTACAATTTCTTTTAGCCGCAATATACCTGTAGGAAAAGGATTGAGTTCCAGCACCGCGGATATGCTTTCTACAATTCGTGCATTGCAGGAAATATTTGGATTTCTTTTGAGGGAAAAAACAATATCAGAAATATTTATCGCCATAGAACCTCATGACGGACTAATGTTTAAATCCTGTGTCGTTTACGATCATAGAAAGGGAGAATTAATAAAAGAATTACTCTATATACCGGATTTCTGGATTGTTGCCATTGATTTTGGGGGAACAGTTGATACACTTACTTATAACCAGAATCTCAAGTTTACTGATGAAATCACACATCAATATGAAGCCTTACTTAAAAGCCTTGAAACAGCTTTTGGAGACAAAAATGACAAAGAAATTGCAAGGTGTGCCTCTGAATCAACTGAAATTCATTTGAAACTTAATAATAATTCGGAAAGATTAAAGGTGGCCCTGGAATCAAGACGTTTTGAACCACTTGGTATCATTAATACTCATAGCGGAACATGTTTGGGTCTTTTATTTCCTCGGAGTATTGAGAAACCTGAAATATTAAAAATTGCAACTGATGTAAATAGTTATTTTCAATATCCTGTTTTTTTGACGAGTACATTGAAATTATTAATTTAAAAACATGAATAATTGGAAAGATAGTGTCCTTGACAGTAGTGTAATAAATGATAAGGAATTTTCGACAGATGAATTTGGTATACTAAATTGCAAAGTAGAAAATTCAGTAGCGTATGAATTTCATCAGACGCATACAAAGGGGGCATTCCTGCGGAAATTCGAAAAACAGAAATATCACCAGGTAAATTGGGAAACCCCTTACTACAAAAGAGTTTTTGATGATTTTCTTGATGGTAAGGATTTTAATAATAAAGTTGCCCTTGATCTCGGATGCGGAGATGGCCGGTTCACTGAATATTTATTGCATAAAGGGTATGAAAAAATTGTTTGTGTGGATTTTGATTATCGGTTGCTGGTATCACTTTCCGAATTCGCTGAACAAAATGAATATTCTGAGAAATTACTATTGATCTGTACTGACATAAGTAATTTACCATTAAAAGAAGATGCTTTTGATTTGATTTTGAGTATCAGAACATTGTATTATTTGAACGAAAAATATGAGAAGGCCATAAAATATGTTAATTCACTTTTGAAAAAAGATGGGGTATTGATTATCAGTGATCCTAATATGGAAGGATTTATCCTTAGGGCGCTTGTTTTCGATTCGTTAGGCAATGCACTTCAATCTTTTGAAAATAGGAAATTTAAGGAAGTACAGGCTGAAACGGATGTATGGTTTCGGACATTTGATGAAAAAGAGCTCACGGAGATATATCTAAAAAGTGGATTTACAATTGAAGATAAACATGGCATAAGCATGTTCCATAACCTTTTAAGAGTTTCTCAATTACGTGGAAATATTTCTGAATTGGAAATTGAAAATAATGAACACAGAATAAAGAAAATGTTTGATCATCTTCATGACTATGGCCATTTATTTAAGGATGTCATCTGGAAACTTCAAAAACAAATTGTATAAATAATTCATGGAGGCACCTTTAATATCTGTTTGTGTTATAACTTATCAGCAAGTTAATTATATCAGAAACTGCCTCGATGCCATCTTAATGCAGAGAACTTCTTTCCCTTTTGAGATTATTATTGGTGAGGATGAATCGAAAGATGGAACCAGAGAAGTTTGTTTAGAATACGCTGAAAAGTATCCGGAAAAAATAAGTTTGTTTTTACGTTCAAGGAAAGATGTCATATATGTTAATGGTAGCCCTAATGGGAGATATAATTTTATTGAATGTATAAAATCGGCAAAAGGCAAATATATTGCTATTTGTGAAGGTGATGACTTTTGGACAGACCCCAATAAACTTCAAAAGCAGGCGGATTTTTTAGAAACACATTCTGAGTATGTTGGTTGTTTCCACAATACAGAGGAAAGATATGAAGATGATCATGATAGAGCTTCTTTTTTATATTGTAATTTCCCAACTTCGAGGAATGTTTCATTTTCTGATCTTTCCTTTAGTAATTTGATTCCTACCTGTTCAATTCTGTATAAGAGTAAATTATTTGGGGAATTTCCCGAATGGTATTTTAAAATTACGATGGGAGATTGGCCTCTTCACCTCTTAAATGCACAATTTGGAGTTTTTTGGTATTTTCCAAAAGTTATGGCAGTTCATAGATTGCATTCCAAAAGTATATGGATGTTGCAGGATGCAAATTTAAATATTAAAAATACTTTGGATGCTTATGATACAATGATAAATGCATTTTCAAACAATAAAAAATATTCTGAACTATTAATACAAGCAAAAACCTCATTTATTAAGCATCATGAACTTATTTACACTAAGTCAAATATTAAACATAGAGTCAAAAGATTGATGGTAAGACTTATAGAAAAATTGTAATTTCTTGTTATGCGATATAAAACAATAATCAAGAACTTAATTCCACATTTTCTTGTAAATCGTTATTTGCGGAGCCAAATTAAAAAAGGCGCAATTGATTCTTCTTATATGGAGATTTTGGAAATGGGTAATTCTATTTTACAAGATCTTTTTTCTATTAAGGTATTTAATTCGCAAAGTAGAAAATACGTATATATTGGGAATGATAATATGTTAGACTGTCAAATTTTATTCGAATCTGGTAATGGAGTTGTAATTATTGGAGACCATGTTTATATCGGTAGAAGTAATATAATTTGCAGATCGAAAATTGAATTTGGCAACAATATTTTTGTTGCCTGGGGAGTATATTTTTATGATCATGATTCTCATTCCCTGGATTATAAGGAAAGACAAAAGGACATATTACAACAACTAAGGGATTACCGAAATGGAGAATCTTTTATAAAAAACAAAAATTGGGATGTCGTAAATACAGCACCAATAAAAATATGCGATAATGCGTGGATTGGTATGAATTCGATTATTTTGAAGGGAGTTACAATAGGCGAAGGTGCGATCGTTGGGGCTGGAAGTGTTGTTACTAAATCGGTTCCTGCATGGACTTTAGTTGCGGGCAATCCTGCGAAATTTATCAGAGAATTAAAATAAGTGAATAAAAAATTTAACATACTTATTCTGGGATCTGAAGGTTTTATTGGCAGTAATGCAGTGGAATATTTTCTTGCAAAAGGCTTTAGCGTTTATAGCGCGGATATTGTTTTAAAACAAGAAAAGGATTATATTCTTATTAATCCTGAGCGTTCAGACTTTTCAACCATCTTTATTCAGCATCAGTTTGATGCTTGCATTAATGCCACTGGGGCTGCGAATGTGCAGTTATCTTTCGAATATCCTTCAATTGACTACATCTTAAATACAGCGAATGTTTTCGAAATCCTGAACAGCATCAGGGAGCATAATCCCTCATGCAAATTCATGAATCTGAGTAGCGCGGCGGTTTATGGTAATCCGGTGGAATTACCTATAAATGAGAATTCAATGTTGAAACCATTGTCTCCTTATGGTCGCCATAAAATGTACAGTGAACAGATTTGCAGTGAGTTTTATGAGTATTTTGGAGTACAAACAATCAGTGCCCGTATTTTTTCTGCATACGGAAGAGGTCTTAAAAAGCAATTATTCTGGGATTTATATAAGAAAGTGGAGGCAGCAGATAAGGAAATCGAAGTATTTGGGACCGGAAAAGAAACCCGTGACTTTATTTATATACGGGATATACTCTCTGCCCTGGAATGTATTTTATTCAATTCCAAATTCGATGGGTCAGCAATAAATGTTGCAAGCGGAATCGAAACAACGATTAAAAATGCAGTAGAAATATTTGTAAAAGCGTATAAAAAAAATATTGAAGTTAAATTTGGCGGTAATCCTAAAATAGGTGATCCCCTAAATTGGCGCGCTGACATATCCTTGCTCAATTCCTTTGGTTTTCAAGCTGAATTCTCTTTGGAAAGGGGAATTAATGATTATTGTAAATGGCTTCAAGAAGGAAGATTGCTTTAACATATAGTTATTCTGAAAACTGGATAGCAGGAAGTTACTATGTTATCAACCTGATTAAGGCTTTGAATCAACTTCAGGATATTTCTAAACCCTATTTAATCATTTTATATCATAGCCTGGACGGACTGAACTTAATCAGGGAAATTAATTATCCCTTCATCTCATTTGTTAACACGGATATAACCCGGGGTGCCTTTCCTGTTATAATAATAAAAAAAATAACAAGGAGATTAACGGGAGCTAATTTGTTTTTAAGATTTCAGTTGCGGAATGTGCATCATATATTTGAGGGAAACGAAGATTATCCTTATATCAATAATCACTATTACTGGGTTCATGATTTCCAGGAATTTCGATTACCTGAATTTTTTTCAAAAGAGGATTTCGATAAAAGATCTTCTTTACCCAGGAAAGTTGCAGGAATGAAAAATGCTACTCTGATTTTAAGCAGTTATGATGCTTTTAATGATTTTAAAACTTTTTTTCCCGGATATCTTTGCAAAGTAGCAGTTTGGCGCTTTGCTTCTTCATTACCAGATTTTTCTGCTATTGATTTTAAAAAGCTTAAAGTTGAGTTTAAACTGGAAAAACCATTTTTCATATGTTCAAATCAGTTTTGGCAACATAAAAATCACATGGCAGTTCTGGAAGCCATTTTATTGTTGAAGAAGAAAAATCTTTCCTTTCATGTAGTATTCACAGGCAAGAATTTTGATCACCGTAATCCACAATACTATAATGGGCTCGAAACTTTTGTAACTAATAATCAACTCGAACAATGGACAAGATTTGTTGGATTTGTTGATAGAAAAGTACAATTGTGCCTTAGTCAAAATGCTATCAGTTATATTCAACCTTCTTTTTTCGAGGGCTGGAGTACAACAGTGGAGGACGCAAAATATTTAAATCAATATGTTTTGCTTTCGGATATACCTGTACACAGAGAACAGCTTTACTATAATGTTTCTTTTTTTAATCCTGCCGAACCCGATGCACTGGCTTCCAAGATGGAGGAGGTCTTAAATGGTAAAATAAAACAAGAAAAAAAAGATTACCACCAAAATATCATTAACTACGGAAATGATATTTTGAAGACATTTTTAGATAATGAATAAGTTGAGCATTCGTGCAATCGCCATCCACCTTCCCCAGTTCCATCCCTTTCCTGAAAACGACGAATGGTGGGGTAAGGGATTTACAGAGTGGACCAATGTTTCCAAAGCGCGACCTTTATTTGAAGGGCATTATCAACCACACATGCCGGCAGACCTGGGGTTTTATGATCTTCGTCTCGAAGCCAGCAGGATAGCACAAGCAGAACTCGCAAAAGCGTATGGGATTTATGGCTTTTGTTATTATCATTATTGGTTCAACAACAAAAGATTGATGAAGGAACCATTGGATGCCATGCTTGAATCGGGGAAACCCGATTTCCCCTTCATATATTGCTGGGCGAACGAAAACTGGAGCCGCCGCTGGGATGGACGGGAGGAGGAATTACTTATAAAACAGGAATACTCTGCTGAGGATGATATCGCCCATATCCATTATTTATGCAAGAAGGTGTTCAGTGATCCGCGGTATATTAGGGTGAATGGTAAACCATTTTTTGCCATCTACCGGCCTTCACTTTTCCCGGATATAAAGGGAACGATTCAAACATGGCGTCGCGAAGCCCTTACATATAATATGGAACTCTACCTGGGTTATATGCAGGGATTTAAAATTAAAACGGCTCCGGAAGAACTAGGATTTGATGTAGCCATCGACTTCCAGCCTGATTTTTACACAACGATTAAATCAGAAAAGGAATCCCTGAAAGATTTATCATTGGATAAACTGGGATTGAAAAAATCTCCTTTTAAACATAACCGTATTCTCAATTATGCTTCTTATGTTGAAAGTCAGGAGAAAATAAACACGCCTGCTTATAAACTATTTCCTTCTGTCACGCCGATGTGGGATAATACCCCGAGAAGAAAATCCGGTGCATTTATTTTAAATGGATCTACACCTGAATTATATGAAAATTGGTTAACAGAAACCATCAAAAAATTTAAAGCTCCTTCTCCTGAAGAAAATTTTATTTTCATCAACGCCTGGAATGAATGGGCGGAAGGAAACCATCTGGAACCCTGTGTAAAATGGGGTAAGGCATATCTCGAAGCAACCAAAAGAGTCATAGAGAAGAATGGATCCTGACCCGCTGATATCTGTAGTCATTCCGGTTAAAAATGGGGACAGCTGGCTGAATGAAACGATCCCGGCCATCTTAAATCAGGAACTGGATGGAGTCATTGAAATCATTGTGATCGATTCAGGTTCAACAGATGAAACTTTATTCATACTTTCAAAATTTCCGGTTCATATTATTTCCATTGAGCCGGAGGAATTCAACCATGGACTAACCAGGAATCTTGGCGTTAGTCTTGCGAAAGGAAAATTTGTCGTGATGACCGTACAGGATGCAAAACCCATTTCACAGTTTTGGTTACAGCAATTACTCGACGGATTTACAGATGATACCGTGGCAGGAGTTTGCGGTCAGCAAATCGTGCCGCATCATGTTGATATGAACCCGGTTGAATGGTACAGACCCATTTCGAAACCGGAGATAAGAAAATACTATTTTCCTGTAACCGAAGTTTTTAAGCAACTTTCAGCACAGGATCAGTTGTCACTCTGCCGTTGGGATAATGTCAATGCCATGTACAGAAGGGATTTGCTCACCTTGATACCTTTCAGAAAAACAGATTTTGCGGAAGATGCTTTATGGGCGAGAGATACTTTGATGGCGGGATATGCGATCGTTTATAACCCGGCAGCACAGGTAGAACACTACCACCAGGAAGACTTCCAGTTTGCATTTAAAAGAAATTTCATCGTCCGGTATCATTTCTACAAATATTTTGGGGCTGTGCCTTCTCCCTCGAATAGGTTCATTCAATTTTTAAAAACGGTTAAACTGTTGATAAAGGAAAGGAATATTCCTTTTTCTCAAAAGCTGGACTGGTTAAAATATAATTACAGGAACCAGCGGGCTGTTGCCAGATCGAATGATATCATTTTAAAAAGCATTTCGAAAGGAAGTGATGAACAACTGGATGACTATTACCGGCAGATAAGTAAACTAATTCCACAGGCATTGAAATTGGAAAAATCAAGGTGAATTTACCATTGGTCAGTGTGTTGATGACTTCCTTTAACAGGGAGAAATATATTGCAGCGGCGATTGAAAGTGTACTCGCATCTACCCACGGGAATTTTGAATTGATTATTGTTGACGATCAGTCAAAGGACAGTACTGCTGCCATCGCCAAAACTTACGCAGGAAAAGATCAGAGAGTCAGAGTATATGTTAATGAGAAAAACCTGGGTGATTATCCCAACAGGAATAAAGCTGCGTCCTATGCAACCGGCGAATACCTGAAATATGTTGATTCGGACGACTATATTTATCCATGGGGACTTGAATTACTGGTGAAGATGATGGAAGAATTTCCTGCATCCGGTTGGGGCCTGTGTTCATTGGTTCAGGATTATGCTAAACCTTTTCCTTTTGAGCTTACGCCAAAACAGGCTTACGAATACAATTACCTGGGTCCCGGGCTTTTTCATAAGGCCCCGCTTTCTTCGATTATAAGAAAAAAAATATTTGATGAAGTAGGTGGGTTTGCACCGGGACGTATGGTTGGAGACAGTGAGATGTGGCATAAGCTGGCTCAGAAATATAAAGTTCTTCTAATGCCCGATGGCATTGTATGGAATCGCGAGCATGAATTGCAGGAAGTGAAAAGCAGGTTTAAGTATATGGTGGAGTACGAAAAAATAATGATACGGTATCTACGATCAGCTGATTGTCCGCTTGATCCTGATACCGCCTCCAAAATACTTGAAAGGAGAATGGAGCACAGCAGGTGGGAATTTATAAAATCTTCTTTCAGGTTTAACCCTGAAACATTAAAACTTCAGTGGAAAAGATGGAGGTCTTATCATGGGAAATAAATTAGAATATTTTCTCAGGAGGCCTTTACAAATACCCATCGTATTGATCACTAAACTTCCTTATTTTGATTTTATCCGTAAAACGATGGACTACCAGGGAAGGGTAAATTTTGAGTTCTGGTTTAAACAGAAGGTTCTTGGTTTGGGAGGGAATAAAAAAGCTTACTGGCCCGTCCATCCAACCAGCCAGGTGTATAATGCAGAAAATATTATAGTGGGCATTGACGCGTATCCCGGGATCATGAAGGGATGTTATATTCAGGGTAAGGGTGGAATATCCATCGGGGACTATACGCAGATTGGTCCCAATGTCATTATTGTAAGCGCCAATCATGACATATATGATAGCAGGAATTTTATACTAAAAGAAGTAAGCATTGGCAGGTATTGCTGGATCGGCGCAGGAGCAAAAATTATGGCCGGTGTTGTACTGGGTGACTGGACGATTGTTGGTGCGGGCGCTGTGGTTACCAAATCTTTTCCGCAGGGTTATTGTATTATTGGCGGAGTGCCTGCTTCAGAAATTAAATTATTGGAAAAAGATAAATGCATTCCTTTTAAAACTCAGTTTGAATACAATGGATATATCCGTTCAGACAAATTCGAAGCCTACAGGAAAAAATATTTGAAACCTTGATTGCGATTATTGATTATGGAGTTGGGAACCTGGCTTCCATTAAAAATATGCTCAAGAAGGCAGGCTTTGAATCTGAGGTCACGTCAGACATTGCATTAATAAAAGATGCAGATAAGATCATACTTCCGGGAATTGGAGCATTTGATCATTGCATGCAAAAATTTAATGCATCGGGATTAAGGCCCATCGTGACTGAAAAAATATTGGAAGAAAAGATTTATATGCTGGGAATTTGCGTTGGCCTTCAGATGCTCATGGAAAAAAGTGAGGAAGGAATTGAACCGGGCCTGGGGTGGATTGAGGGGAATACGATTAAATTTAAAAGAGATGAACTGGGCGATTTAAAAATACCCCATATGGGATGGACAGATATTACCGTCTCCAAACCATCTGCATTGATTCAGGATCTGGGTGAAAAGCCAAGATTTTATTTTGTGCATTCGTACTATGTATCGCCTGATAAAAAAGAAGATGAATTGTTAATGGCAAATTATGGTTACGAGTTTACAGCTGCGGTAAATCGAGATAATATTTTTGGTGTCCAGTTTCATCCAGAAAAGAGTCATAAATACGGGATGAAGATTCTCGAAAACTTCGGCCGCCTTTGAAGCGTATCAGGGTCATACCGGTAT
>JABDDT010000029.1 GCA_013287475.1 Bacteroidota bacterium | reverse complement strand
GGCTTCACCTGTGCCTTACTAATCAGCGGCATGGTGGCGATGAGTAAGAGTAGTGCTGTGATAAACTTGAATTTTCTCATAAGCTGATAGGTTTGGTATTTTTTAGTTTATGGTTGACGGTTGACGGTTGGCGGTTCTCACTGCCACACTTGCTTTAGGCTTTAGGCTTTGGGCTTTCAGCTTGTTTTGAGTAAATATGAGAGCCATATCCATGTTCCACAATCTGTCTTGCTCTTTCCGGATAAGTGGAAAGATCCTGTGGTGCAATGGAAGCGAGACCATCCACATATCGATTAAACAGGCAAAAGGCCGCTGCGATTAAAACCGTATCGTGAATATCCCTGTCGGTGGCTCCATGTTGTCTCGCGTTTTCAATGTCTTCCGGTGTAACCGACTTGCCACTCTTCTGAACCTTGCCCGCGATTTGCAGAAGAGATTTTAGTTTTTCTGAAATCGGTGCTTCCTTATAGTTGTGACGCACTGCTTCCACCAGATCACGATCTCCATCCAGATAGCAAACTGCAATTTCTCCATGTGAATGGTGACAGTAAAAACAATCGTTCAGATAAGAAACATAAGTGCCGATCAGTTCGCGTTCCGCAGGACTCAGTCCCTCTGTATCTCTCAATAATATTTCCGCCAGCGCACTGAGCGGCTTAGCTGTTTCCGGGCGAAAGGCCATCAGTGACCTTATTCCCGGAAGTGTTTTATCAACGTCTATGTGTGGCATGGTTATATTTTTTAAGTATAAGAGTATAAGAGTATAGGAGTATAAGAGTATCTGAGAGTTTTAAAGTGTTAGAGTGTTACGTCATATGTTTTAACACTCTTATACTCTTATACTCCTATACTCTTATACTATTTTGTGAGTCCAAGTTGAGAGTACCCCTCCTTCGCCCGCATCGGTGCACGGTCTATATAGACCTGCATATCCTTTGGCGCCCAGGTATTGAGCCCGTCTACATATCGGTTGAACATGCAAAAGGCTGCAGCGATTAAAACTGTGT
Organism: Bacteroidota bacterium; assembly: GCA_013287475.1. GTDB lineage: Bacteria > Bacteroidota > Bacteroidia > Chitinophagales > Chitinophagaceae > Puia. The sequence goes on along the minus strand of JABDDT010000029.1, from coordinate 34,796 downwards.
CATGAATTTCACGATCTGTGGCACCGAGACTTTTTGCTTTTTCAATTTGTTCTGATGTTACGTAGCGTCCGCCTTTCTGAACACTTCCCGCTATGGTAAGAAGTGATTTTAATTTATCAGAAATATCCGCGGACAGGAAGTTTTTCTTAATACTGTCAATGAATTGCGTATCGCATTCATAATAATGCTGTGCCATGGCGCCGTGAACATTCTGACAAAAAAAACAATCATTCAGATAGGAGGTATAAGCGCCAATCATTTCCCTGTCACCACGACTCAATGTATTGTCTTCGTCGTGTAATAATATTTCTGCCAGCTCATTCAGGATCGTTCCCGTTTCGGGCCGGTAAATCATCGGTCCGCGTATTCCCGGCAGATCATTTTGCAAATCAATAAATGCCATTTTGTTTGTTTTAAATATGATAACCTTTTTGTCCCATTCTTTTTCCCATTTCTAAATAATCTTCTTCATTTGCCGGTGTGTAACTGTCGAGGCCATCTACATACCGGTTGAACATGGAGAAACTGGCGGCGATCAGTACCGTGTCGTGAATGTCGGTATCATTCGCGCCTTCTTTTCTTGCATTTTCAATATCTTCAGGTGTTACAGACTTACCATTGCTTTGTACTTTACCCGCAATCCACAGCAACGCCTTCATCTTAGGCGAAAGAGAATCTGCAGTCTGATTTTTCAAAAGATCATCAACGACCTGTTTATCTTCATCAAATAAAAATCTCGCTGCTGCTGCGTGACTGTTCATGCAAAACATACAGTTATTGCGGTTTGAAACAAAAGCAGCAATTAATTCTCTTTCGGATGAACTCAGAGGGGAAGGGCCTCTTAATAAAACTTCCGCGAGATCGCATAACGGTTTCCCTGTTTCCGGACTGAACTTAAAAAGACTCCTGATTCCTGGTATACCTTCTTCTACTTTGATATAGGCCATTTTGTAAGCTTAACGCGTAACGCTTAACGCGGAACGCAGTGAATAGTTAAAAAGTTATTTAGTGGAATATTCATCATGTCTTGTTTGTTTATTGAAAAGCGTGATGATAAATCCTATGAGAAAAACAAAATCAAAATAAAATATAGCGTTTCCGTAACCACCCAGCATTTCTACCAGGGAGCCGATAAAAAAAACAGCCACCCCGGTGATGATTCGACCCAGGTTGAAACATACGCCGGTTGCTGTGGCACTCAATGATGTCGGGAAGAGTTCAGGAATATACATGGATAATGCACCCTGGCTCATGCCGAAAAAAATGGTGATGAAAGCAATCTGCAGGTAAGCACTCAAAGAGAGTGAAGTTGTGAGCCTGAATAAAATGAACGCTAAAATAAAACTCGCTCCAAAACAAATGAGCAGGGTTCTTTTCAAACCAAGTGCATGAACAACCCAACCCGAAATAAATCCGCCCACTAAACCTCCGCCACCCATCAGCATCATAGCAAGACCTCTTTCTTTTTGTCCGCTGGTTCCGGAAACCAGGTTTTGTATCCATGAAGGGAGCCAGGAGAATGTTGCCCAGAGACCGATCAGTGCAGCGCCGAATACGAGTGAACCCATGATCAGGTTTTTCCTATTCTCTTTATTAAATAGTTGATTCAGATTATTCTTTGCATCTTTTCCTTTTTGTTTTGCGATGGCCCATTTTTCTGATTCAGTAAAATAAAATGTTGCCAGTATGGAAAGGATCACCGGAATAGCGCCAACAATAAATGCATATCGCCATTGGGAAATAAGGTATGTAAGCAATCCTGCAGAAAAGATTCCAACGGGAATTGATATAGATAAAATTCCCAGCAGAATGCCTCTTTTTTTGTCCTGGTATCCTTCAGAAATCAAAATATTCGTAATAACGAGCACACCACCGATACCAAATCCTGAAAGGAACCTGCATAACACCACACTGAACCAGGTTGGTGAGAGACCGGTCAGTATCGTAAAAAATCCATAACAAATCGTTGCATAAATAAAAGATTTCTTCCGGCCGAGTGTATCGCAGAAAACACCCCAGATAATCCCGCCTGCTGTCCATCCAAATATGAAAATAGCATTGATGGTTGCGCTTACATTATCGAAGGTCTGGGCAGTTGAATTGTGCAGAAGATCCTTCATCACATCGGGCAGGTAAACCGACATCAGGGTAGAAACGGTTCCTCCAAACATGCTGCTGAAAAAGCAGATGAGAAATAATGCCCGTTTGTTTTTCTGGAAACTAACGGATTTTACCGGAGGAATTTCTACTGTTGAAATCATGGTTCTATTTAAAACTTTCTTCTCCTTTTCTTGCCATTGCATCTTTTGGTCGGTCGTACCCGATCGTTGTCAGTCTTGCTGCGAGTTTCTGATAATAGGCGGGATCCTCGGGACAATAAGCTCCCATTCCGTCCACGTATCTGTTGTACAGACAAAAAAGTGCTGCAATCAGTACCGTGTCGTGAATCTCCTTGTCCGTTGCTCCCGCTTTTTTAGCGCGTTCAATATGTTCCGGCAGAACAGCTTTACCGATCTCCTGCACTTTTGATCCGATCACGAGGAGTGATTTCATTTTTTCAGAGAGTTGAGCATTTTCGAGATCATGATATACTGTATCCAGCAATTCCTTACTTCCGCCGAGGGCGATCACCGTTGCGGCATGTGCTTTCGTACAAAACCGGCATTCATTTTTAAAAGAAACGATGGTGGCGATGAGTTCTCTTTCCATTTCCGTCAGCGTACTCTTTCCACGCAAAAGTATCTGTGTGAGTTCGCGGATAGGTGCGGCTGTATCCACGCGATTTTCCAGCAATCCTGTAATACCCGGTAAGCCATTATTCAATTGGATGTATGCCATATTCTATGGTTTATATTGAGATGTGTTTGGATGAAAATTTTCCCAGGAATGCCAGAACTCCTGGTATGCCGCCAGCGGCCGGAGTTTTGCATCTTTTAAAGGCCCGCTTATACAGAGACCATCGGGCGTCCAGATGGAATGGGTATTGGAATCGCTTAGTTGGGCAGCTGTTTTGTCCAGTGTGAAGAAAAGTATTCTACCCTGCATGTCCCGGCTAAATACATGAAAGCTGCTTGTGTCATTTTCGAGCATCAGTAAAACCGGAAATTTTCCAATGGTATCCTGAATAAAATAATTCTTCAGCAGGTCGTTCCAGTCATAGGCTTTTTCGAAACCATTCGTTTTTACTCCGACCACCCATGATTTCATTTTCCAGGATGCAGAATCTCTTTTTTCCAGGTGACCCTTGATTGTTCCCTTATCAAAATCAGCGAGATCATCATATTCTTCTTTAAAATTGGAATCCGGCTGAAGAACGGTAGAATTAGGATGCAGGCGCAGCCAGGAAGAGAGAGAAGCCTGATGGGAAGGTATTTCTGAAAGATGAAATCCCTTCAAAGGACCCGCAATAGCAACACCGGTTGCCTGTTGCCACCAACTCTTCGTAGCGGAATCTTCAAACATCGCATTGAAATGATCCATTCCCACCAAACGGAATTTTTCAGGTTTTCCATTCACCACGGGACTATATACTCTTCCCGTTCTGCAAACAGTGCAGTAGGTAATCATAACCGGCCTGTTTCCAACGGTATCCCTTACCTGGTGATGATAACCGATAATTTGAATAGGGTAGGCCCTTGACTGACCATTTATTTCGATGCCGATTACCAGTTTATCGGAATCTATTTTATTTTCTGCTGCGGCGGAAAAGTTTTTAATGGAAGGCTGATAAAACATTTTGTCTGCTTCAAACCTGAAATTGAAAAAGAAAAAGATCATAATATACAGAATGATGACCAGCGATAACAGGATCTTCAGGAATATTTTTCCCTTGCCTGAGAAGATCCGGTATAAAGGCGCGGCCACCAGCAAAATTCCTATGATGCGAAGGATCCATTTATATTTTTCGATAAAATATGCGATGTCAATACTATTGGAGTGCTGACTACCCGGGAAGGGCATGATAAAATAAACGCGCAATATTTCTGTAGTTAATAACAGAAGAATGCCGATTATCAGAAATAATCGTGACATAGACAGTATTTAGATAAATGGAAAATAAAGAACGGTCAGGGTTCAGACAGATAATTGAGGTGGTTTGCCTGGTATAGCTATGTGTGGGTCAGTGAAGTTCAAAGTTTGGAACGCGGCAAATTGAATGACAATATTCCCATACTCCCATACTCCCATACTCCCATACTGACAGATATAGTCGCTTCCACCAAAACTCTTCAGTGTGCCCGGGCGACCGGAATTTTTACCATTGGTTGTTAAATCATTTGCCACATTTTCATAATTAGTTCTTGCTTTCTTCAAAACAGTCTTATGGTTATCAGCGAGGCAGAGTAAAATCAGGTTGCCATCAGAGACTTTACGCTTTACATATTTAAATGTCTTCCCATTAATATTCACTTCGCCATTAGCGCGTTCAAAAGTTTTTTGTTCAAGCTGATAAGGGTTGTAAAGTGGAATCTGAAGAGTGATGAGATCATTATCGTCATACTGGTCTTTGTCGATCCGTGCTTCCATGGCAGCATCCGCCTTCTTTTCAGCATAATAGAACCAGGCACGGTATCCGATCATATTGAAAAGGAGAACAAGCAGCAGTATGATGGAAACGGACTTTCTCATGCAATAGTTAGTTGGGTAAATATAAGAATTATCCCAATATATAAAATTTTCGGTTTTTCAGTCTGGCGCGGATAATTTATATTTTTTGTGATGAGGGGATTTTAGTAACTATGATAATGCTTTGCCGGAACCTGATTTTACTCTCTGCATCTGTGATTGGCCAGTCTGCCTTCGCCCAGACGCCTATGGAGAAGTTTGAATTCATCAATTTCTCCAAAGTGAATATAACCGACCGGTTCTGGAAACCTAAAATGGACCTCGTTGCTACAAAAACACTTCAGGCCTGTATTTACCAGACCGAAACAGCTACACCCCGTATCAGGAATTTTGAAAAAGTTGCCAGGAAGAAAGGAGAAAAGCATGAGGGTATTTATTATGATGACAGTGATGTATATAAGGCCCTGGAAGCGATGAGCTATTCCATCAGTACAAGTCATGATACCGCACTGGAAAGAAAAGCGGATGAATGGATAGAAAAAATTGCAGCCGCCCAGTTACCCGATGGTTATCTGAATACTTATTTTACTTTAAACGGAATCGACAGGCGATGGACAGAAGTTGAAAAACACGAAGACTATAATGCAGGTCATTTAATTGAAGCTGCTGTTGCTTATTATAATGCAACGGGAAAAACAAGTTTATTAAATGTGGCGATCCGTTTGGCTAATCATATCGACAGTACATTCAGATTAGGAAACAAAACATGGTTCAGCGGACATGAAGAAATTGAACTCGCACTTGTAAAGCTTTATCGTGTTACTAACAATGACCGTTACCTGAAGCTGGCGGACTGGTACCTGCAGCAACGAGGAAAGCCACACAGTCAATGGGGAAATTCAGAATACTGGCAGGATGTTCTTCCTGTTAAAGATCAAAAAAATATTACCGGCCATGCAGTGCGCGCCATGTACTTATATACCGGAGCCGCAGATGTTGGTTCTTTAACAGGCGACCTGGCATACATGAATGCCATGAAATCAGTTTGGGAAGATGTGGTGCAACGAAATATGTACCTGACGGGTGGCATCGGATCTTCCGGGAACAACGAAGGATTTACTCATGATTATGATCTTCCCAATCAGTCGGCCTATTGCGAAACCTGTGCTTCCGTAGGTATGGTCTTCTGGAACCAGCGCATGGCACAGCTTTCAGGAGACGGCCGATATGTGGATGTGCTGGAAAAAAGTTTATACAATGCGGCCCTTGACGGACTTAGCCTGAGCGGTGACCGTTTTTTCTATGATAATCCGCTGGCTTCGATGGGACAGAATACCCGCAGCGCCTGGTTTGGAACAGCCTGTTGCCCTGCGAATATTGCAAGACTTGTCGCCTCCCTTGGAAATTATATTTATGGAAAATCTGAAGAGGGTATCTGGATAAATCTTTTTGTCAACAGTAATACCCGCATGGCCATGGGAAAGGATAGTGTGTCGGTTGCCACTGAAACCAACTATCCCTGGGATGGGAAAGTTGTGCTTAAGATAGATCCTGATACCAGGGAAAAATTTTCAGTTATTATTCGGGTTCCCGGATGGGCAAGCGGTGAGGCTTCTCCGGGCGCACTTTATCGTTTCATCGATGATAAGCCGAAGCGTATTTGGTTTATGGTTAATGGAGAAATGGTTCAAACAAAAATTGAAAATGGATATGTTTCGATTGATAGGATTTGGAAAAAAGGTGATCAGGTCAGTTTTTCTTTTCCGATGGAAACGCTTCGCATCCGCGCGATGGACAGTCTCCGTAACGATATAAACCTGATTGCACTTCAGCGGGGTCCCTTAATATATTGTGTTGAAGGTGCAGATAACGTGGGTTCCGTTTGGAATGTTTTAATAAAACCTAATACAGTTTTTAAAGCCGTAACATATAAGATCCTGAATGAACCGGTGATTGCCTTGCAGGGGAATGCAGAATTATCTGTACCTACTGAGGGTGGTGATGGAATAAAAATTCAACAGGAGAAAATCACCGCCATTCCTTATTATACCTGGGCAAACCGTGGTGCGAATTCCATGCGTGTCTGGCTACCGGAAAAAATCACGTCTGTTGCTTTGAATGCAGGTGACTGAATCTTTAAAAAATAAATTACCATGAATATAAGTCCTGCTGCCGGCAAACCAGCCGATCCTTCCATCCTGGTAAATATTCCAAGATTAATTACTGCATATTATGCACAGCAGCCCGATGTTTCTGTGCCTGCCCAGAAAGTCAGTTTTGGCACTTCTGGTCATCGCGGTTCTTCTTTTTCAAATTCATTTAATGAATGGCATATCCTTGCCATCACGCAGGCAATCTGTTTGTATAGAAAACAAAATGGTATTGAGGGACCTCTTTTTCTTGGCATCGATACGCATGCACTTTCAGAGCCTGCAGCAGTTACTGCTCTGGAAGTTCTCGCGGGCAATGAAGTGGAGGTTATGATTGCTGAAAATAATGAGTATACACCCACGCCGGCAGTCTCGCATGCGATACTCACTTACAATAAGGGACGTGAGAAGGGTCTTGCCGATGGAATCGTGATCACACCTTCCCATAATCCGCCGGATGATGGAGGTTTTAAGTATAATCCTACGAATGGCGGTCCGGCAGGTACAGAAATTACTTCCTGGGTGGAGATAAAAGCAAATGAGTTTTTAGAAAATAAACTGAAAGGCGTTTTGAGAATGCGTTATGAAAAAGCATTGCGTGTTTCCACTACCCATCGGTTCGATTATTTAAACCATTACGTGAATGATCTTAAAAATGTACTGAACATGGATATCATCCGTGATTCCAGGATCAGTATCGGTGCGGATCCATTGGGCGGTGCCGGTGTTCACTACTGGGCACCGATTGCAGAGAAATATAAATTAAACCTGCATGTGGTCAGTGATATTGTGGATCCTACATTCAGGTTCATGTCGGTCGATTGGGATGGGAAAATCAGGATGGATCCTTCTTCATCGTATGCCATGCAAAGACTGATCGGCATGAAGGATAAGTTTGATATTTCTGTTGCATGCGATACCGATCATGACCGGCATGGAATTGTAACAAAAAGTGTGGGACTGGTGCCACCCAATCATTACCTGGCAACCTGTATTTTTTATTTACTGCAGTACCGGCCTTCATGGAAACCCGGGGTCTCCATTGGAAAAACGCTGGTAAGCAGCCGCATGATCGATCGCGTTACAAAAAAACTAAATCATCCGTTATATGAAGTTCCTGTTGGTTTCAAGTGGTTTGTGGACGGACTCATAGACGGATCACTTGGATTTGTCGGCGAAGAAAGTGCAGGCGCCAGTTTCTGCAGCCTAAATGGGGAAGTATGGACCACAGATAAGGACGGATTTATTCCGGCATTGCTTGCTGCTGAAATGACGGCAACTTTGCAGAAAGATCCGGGAGAAATATACAAAGCCCTGGCAGATGAACTGGGTCATTCAACTTATGACAGGGTGGAAGCAAAGGCAAATGCCGAACAAAAAGCCAAGCTCTCCAAACTGAGTCCGGAACAGATCACGCAGAAAACAATGGCGGGTGAAACAATTACTGGCATTCTGACAAAAGCACCCGGCAACCATGCCTCCATCGGAGGCATCAAACTTGAAACTGAAAATGGATGGATTGCAGCAAGACCTTCCGGCACGGAAGACATCTATAAAATTTATGCAGAAAGCTTTTTGGGTCGTGAGCATCTCAACCTCATGTTGCAGGAAGCGCAAACAATTGTCGATAGCGCTTTGAAGTAATTATTAATTATTAAGTATTAATTATTAATGCCAATCTTATTCCGTTAATAATTAATAATTGATAATTAATAATTGATAATTAATAATTAAAATTGTTTCAGGTAATTGATTTTAAAAATCGCATTATCCGCAAACACCGTTTTGGAATTAACAGGTTCGAACCCCTGATGATTTAATATCAGATAAATATAAGACAGGGGTTGGTACTCCCAGGAGAAACGAATATTATAATTATTCGAACTGTTTTCTGTATTCTTCTGGTAGAATGCTGTCAGTTGTATCCTCGGATTAAGTGCGAATCTTCCCTGCAGGACAATGAGGTCTACGGTTGAATTTGTTTGGAGTTCACCCACACCGGAGAACCTGTTCCGGTTAAATTCTCCCGTGAGGGAAATGTAAGGTATGGGAGCGAACTGCAGTTTCCAGTCACCCGAATTTAATCTTCCATTATAATAGGGTCCCCAGGTATATAGTATTTGCAGATTCAGTATTTTCGAAGGATTACTGCTGAACCAGATCTGTTGTTGTGTATAACGGTATTCTCCAACCGAAATTGTCAACCCCAGTGGCTGAAAGGGTGTAGTTAAATTCTGATATGTAGGAATGAACCCATATCCAAAATATGCACCGCTTTTAAAATTAAACCAGACAGGAAAGATATAATAATCAGCTTCGATGAGTTTGCCGGTAGAAGCCTGAACGTATAACTCCGGAGTGAAACCGGGTTCAAGTGCCAGGAGATATTTTTTTAAAGGCAGGCTCTTGCCACGATAATAATAGAAAATACCCGGTGTTGTTCCAATCACATCTTTGCGTGAAACAAAGCCCATCTCCGGATTGAAATTTTTAGTTACCAGGGATTCTGTCCACCAGACTTTCCACTGATTAGTAGAATTAAAATATTGTACGGCTCCCGCAAATCCTGATTTACCTGTTTGCGTTGAATAGGAGTGGGTAAAAATAGAATTGATTGAATTGGCTTTTCCGAATCGCAAAAAGGCATCGACGGTATTTTCGACGCTTGAACCGAGTGCATCATTCTTTATGGTCGTCATTAGTCCTATACGATTCAGCTCTCCGAAATTCTCCGATAGTCTTCCAACAAAAAAATCAGTAAACGGATATCCACCAGAATTACCCTGACGCATAACAATGGCGCCATAATTTAGTTTGTCTGACCGGTGAACCAGTCTGGCGCCCCCGATAATAGGAATAGGATTTCCACTGCTGTCAAGACCGATGGTGCGACTATTAAATGGTTGAAGACGCATCGAGCCTCCGGCTTGATCAGGAGTTTGTTGTACACTGACACCAAAGAGGGAAGCATTCTCCAGAAAAAATTGTCTTTTCTCAGGAAAAAAAACAGAGAATTGAGTGGTATTATTTACCTGCTGGTCAACATCTGCCTGTGCGAAATCTGTATTAACAGTGAGGTCAAGGATGGTGTTTGTATTGATGGCCCATTTCAGATCCCCTCCGACTTTTACATATGTATTTTCACCGGATATGCCCGAATCAATATTCTGTTCATGATCATATTGGGTAAGAAAATATGGTTGAAAGCGGATATTTGGTTTTGGCGGAGGGGGCTGGAGATTGGTTAGTTTACCGGCATAATTCATGCGCAGCGAACTATAGGCGTGGGGAAATTCAGAAAAAGCACTGATTTCATTGGAAAGCCTGCGGTTACGATACACATTAAAACCCCAGCTTTGAATACTATCTTTTGATTTTGGATATCGCAGTGTCTGCCAGGGAATGGCTATCTCCGCGGTCCACCCTGAATCTGTCCTGTTGGTTCTTACACGCCAGAGGCCATCCCAATTGATATCATAATACAAATCATCAAAAGATAAAAGATCTTTTTGCACACCATAAGCATTGGTTACAAAAGACATGGCATTGCGATGATCATTGAATCCGTCGAATGCCAGTGAAACGAGGTCGTGCCTGGTAATATCAAAATCACGGATGAAATCGGTGGCCATGATGGCTTTTTTACCAAGCGTATCCAGTGCGATGATTCCGACATATAAATAGACCTTATTATACAGCACTTTTATTTTTGTTTCAAAATGAACGGATTTTCCCTGCTCGGGTTCTATCTGGATAAAATGCGGAGAAGCCGGTGCCAGTGCCCATTCGGGTTCATTGAGGACTCCATCTATGTTGAGCCGGTTTTCGATCTTTATTGCCCGGATCTCTTTAATTTTTGCAGGGATGGTAGATAGAATAGTATCTGTATGTGTGAGCGTTATTATTGGATTGGGCTTCCTTATTGTTGTATCCTGTGAATAAGTCCATGGCATGATTGCACAAACAATCAATATCGTAAATAGAAACTTCATTGGTTGTCAAAGGGGATATATTAAATGTGCCAAGCTCATGATAATAAAAAAAATCTGTTGCGGGACAGCGATTCTAATGATTGTCCACCGCATAATGGATACCTGCGACAGCCCGGATGCGGTCCAGTGTTTCCATCAGTAACAATGAATCGTCGAGGGTCATTACCGGACTTTCTATTAATCCTTTCTGCAAACATTCGCCTACATGGCGTGCTTCGTATTGATAGCCGGATCCGGGTTCCTTGTCTACCGGAATAAATTGTTTAGTTTCTTCTCTTCCCGAATACAATTCTATTCTCGCACTGGGTGCATAAAAACGGCTGGTAAGCCTGATCCTGTTTTTTGTTCCGCCGATATCTGCTTCTGTACCAAGATTGGATGACAAGGAACAAAAAAGCTGGGCCATTGCGCCGTTTTTATATTTGAACAACATGGCGCATTGTTCATCAACGCCGGTAGTTGCAGGTGTCATGGATGCTTCAATTTCATCCGGCCTGCCGAGGAAAGAAAGCGCAAAGAATACGTTATAAACTCCAATATCGAGCAGGCTGCCGCCTCCAAGGGCAGGATCATATAATCTGGATGGAACAGGGGCTTGTGGAATAAATCCAAAATCGATGAGTACATTTTTTATTTCTCCCAGCTCACCCGCTGCAATAAGTTCCTGTACTTTTTGATACTGGGGAAGGAATTTTGACCAGAGCGCTTCCATCAAAAAAACTTTTTTGGTACGGGCCGTGTCAATCATTTCTTTGGCTTCCCGAAGATTTATAGCAAAGGCTTTTTCACACAGAACGGCTTTTCCATGATTAAGACAGAGCAACGTATGTTCACGATGAAGGCCATGCGGCGTTCCAATATAAATTACGTCAACTTCCGGATCCAATACTAATTCCTCATAACTGCCATGTACATGCGGAGCGGGAAATTCCCTTGCGAATTCCTGAGCAGTAGAAAGTTCCCTGGCGCCTAACGCCATGAGTTTTGCACCTTCTACCAGGGCCAGGTCGGATGCAAATTTCCTGGATATTTTACCGCAGCCTAATATGCCCCATCGAATCGGTACCATCGTTTTAATTTAATACAAGATAGGCGATTCGCAAATAATTGATAATTGTTAACGGGTAATTGTTAACGGTGGTTTATCTAAACTCTTTCGGCATTTACTTATTATTTTACTCTTTAGCGTTATCAATTAACAATAAACAATTGACAATTATCTTTGCACCCTTTCTCCAATATATGAGTAACTGGAAGGACAAGGAAGTTTATAAAACCATTCAACTGGCCATACCCATCATCATGGGAGAACTGGCCCAGTTATCCCTGCACCTGATTGATACTGCCATGGTGGGGAATATCAGTTATAAACATCTGGCAGCTGCTTCACTGGTGATGACTGCTGCCAATATCCCTTTCGTAATTGGAATAGGAATGACGATCTCCGTATCCCAGCTGGTTTCCATGGCAAACGGACGCCGCGACCATCAGCTGATATCGCATTATCTTTTCAACGGTTTCTTATTATGCACGGCATTTGCGCTGGTCATTTCAGGAGGACTGGTTTTCGGGAGAAATATATTGAAACATCTTGGCCAGGATCCACAGGTGGTGGAACTGGCACTGCCCTTTATGACCCTGGTGGGTCTTTCCGTTATTCCCATGCTCTTATACATGACCCTTAAACAGTTTACTGACGGTCTCGAGTACACGAAAACTGCCATGATGCTTTCGATCGCAGCATTACCTGTCAATATATTTCTGAACTGGTTACTCATCTACGGGAATTGGGGATTTCCCAGGCTTGAGCTGGTGGGGGCAGGTTATGCGACATTGATTACCCGGACGGTAATTTTTCTGGTACTGGGGATCATTGTTTTAAAACACAGGACTTTTAGTCGCTTTATTGCCGTTCGCGAGCACCAGTGGAAATATAGTCTGTCAACTATCCGGGAACTATTACGAATTGGTATACCCAGCAGTATTCAGATGGGAGTAGAGATCGGTGCATTTGTCGTTTCAGGAATTATTATCGGTACCATCAGTGCCATTTCTCTGGCGGCACATCAGATAGCGCTGAGTTGTGCGGCTTTTACTTTTATGGTTTCCATGGGTCTTTCCCAGGCTGGTTCGATCAGGGTAAGTAATGCATTTGGAAGATCTGACTGGGATAAGATCCGGGTAATTGGCAAAACAACTTTTATCACTGCTTTTCTATATGGTTGTTTCTGTGCGGTTGCCTTTATAATCTTCCGCTGGCAATTGCCGCTGGTATTTAATAAAAATCCTGAAGTTGTTCATTTAACAGCCATCCTTTTACTATTTGCTGCTGTTTTCCAGATTTCTGATGCAACCCAGGCAACGGGTGCCGGGCTTTTGCGAGGCATTAAAGATGTGAAGCTGCCAACAATTTTAATCACGATTGCTTACTGGATCATTGGTCTTCCTGTAGGTTGCTTTTTTGCCTTTCATTACAATATGGGTGCGGCAGGTATGTGGCTGGGATTGATTATAGGACTGACACTGGCTTCGGTTTTTCTTGGAGGTCGTTTTCTTACGATGGCAAGGAAGAGTGATCTGCAGCAGACGGCCTGATCATGATTTGAGTCTGTCAAATCCCATCGCCAGGTCTTCAATCAGGTCGTCGATATATTCTATGCCGACAGAAAGTCTCAACAGATTCTCCGGGCTTCTCGGCGATTTACCTTCAGCAGACCGGCGGTGTTCTATTAAACTTTCAACCCCACCAAGACTGGTTGCATGTTTAAATAATTTCATGTTGCCGGCAAATTGAATCGCCTGTTTTTCTCCTCCTTTCATTGTAATGGAAATCATGGATCCGAATAATCCGTGCATCTGGCGCCGGGCAATGTCGTGGTTTGGATGATCCGGAAGTCCCGGGTAGTAAACCTGCTCGACGAGTGGCTGCGCTTTAAGAAAATTAGCAATGAGTTCAGCATTTTTTATTTGTCTTTCGAGGCGGAGTGAAAGAGTGGAAAGGCTTCTGTTTAAAAGCCAGCAGTCAAACGGTGAGGGAACAGAGCCGCCAATGACCTGGTATTCACGAATTTTTTCTGCCAGTTCGTTTTTCTTTTTAATGATGATACAACCACCCAGTACATCAGAATGACCTCCGAAGAATTTAGTGGATGAATGAAAGGCCAGATCAGCACCTAACTCGAACGGTCTTTGTATCAACGGGGTGGTCCAGGTATTGTCGCAGCCCACTAGGATGCCTTTTGATTTTGCGATCCTGCATATCAAACTGATATCCGATATTTTCAGCATCGGGTTGGAAGGAGTTTCAACAATGATCAGCCTGGTATTTTTCTGAATGGCATTTTCCAGAGCAGCGGTATCTATCATATCAACTTCCGTATAAGAAATTTTCCATTTAGGTAACATCGATTTTACCAGGTGTGCAATTCCATGGTAACAATCATCCGGAATTATTATATGTGTTTCGGGTTCAAGAACTGTTTGCGCCAGTGCCATTGCCGCAGCCATTCCTGACGGAAAGGTGAATGCCTCTTCACCTCCTTCCAGTTTTGCGAGTTTTGTTTCGAGTCCGCGCCGGTTGGGGTTATCCCAGCGTGTATATACATAACCTTTTCCACCGATAACACCATTTTCATCGCGTTCAAAAGTAGTTGTTACATGGATCGGGCTCATTACTGAACCGATTCCATCTTCTATATGTCCTGCATGTACTGATAGTGTATCGAAATGCATTTTTCTTTTTTGCAAAGATAATCATTAGAGGCGTAAGGCTTAAAGCGTAAGGCTTAAGCCTTACGCTTTATGCTTTACGCATTAAAGTCTAAATTGTGTAAATAAAACCAATCTATGCCAGGCACACCTTCCGTAATGAGTCTTCATCTCAGATACCGACTATGGATTGCAGAATTGAATTTCGATATTAATGTGCTGCGGATATTCGGTGACTACCTCAATGAACTCAGGGCCAAACGTAAAGAGGCGGAGGTAAAATCCATGAGTGATTATTTTGAAAAAGAATTTACAGCTTTAAGAGCGGAAATCGATGAAATGCGTCATGAAATGCACATTGCAAAAATGAATATGGGTGAATATTCGCGCGACGGCAAACCGTTTGATTTCAGAAAATATAATAAAGAAAATCACATTCCGATCAAAAAACGTCTGGCTGCTTATAAAGCTAATTTTAAAAAAATAAATACTGAATTCGGGGAGTTTGAAGGGAAGTGGCTTACATAAAAAAACACCGGATTTATCCGGTGTTTTTTTGCCTAAAGCCTAACGCTTAAAGCCTAACGCTTTAATTAATAATTGATTTAAATTATTTGATGGACGCAAACACTTTGGTTTTGGCCCAGCTCATAGAAAATCCCTTATCAAATTCTTTATCTGAAACTGTGTAGATCAGTTTTTCCTGAACATCTTTAAGATCTTTAGGTTTAACTGTTACAACCAGCACATTTTTTGCCGGATCGAAGTTTGCAGATTCATCATTTTTAACTCCCCATTGTCCGGTTTGTGAGTTGAAAATAATTGACCATTCTTTTTCGCCTGGTGTCATAAACAGGCTGTATTTGCCGGCCGGAAGATCCTTGCCTTCCACTTTAATAGGTTTGTCAGTTGAAAAAATAGTGGCTTCGTTTGCGCCAGCCCTCCATGGTTTGCCATAAGGAAGCAGGCCTCCAAAGATTGTTCTTCCTTTAACGGATGGACTGCTGTAATCAATCTTTATCATCGCGTCTTTTATTTTTCCTGTTGCAGTAGCCGGGGGACTTGGCCTTTTGCTTTTATCCTCCTGTGCCCATAAATGACTGCAGAATAAAACTCCGACGAATGCAATACCGATGATCCTGGCAAGAAATGTTTTTTTCATATGAAAGTTGTTGAGTGAAAAAATGGATTTATCCAAACATAAAGTTATACAATTTCATGCCACACAATTCCAAGAATCTTCATTTTCTTCCTAAGAATCTTCATAATCAATTCGTGATTTTCATACTCAATTCATGAATTTTTATATTCATTTGGCAGAAATGACTGGATGGGTAAAACTTTTCCCAAAATTATTTCAAACGGTAATTTATTTTTAACATAAAATAAGGAACTTGCCCGCCGAAAATAATTTCTTCAATTTAAAAAAATATACATGAAACGATTTGCTGCCTTTTTATTACCCATGCTGGCCATAATTATTTTTGCCGGCTGTAACGGCTCACAGTCATCTTCTTCCTCCGACAGCACCGCTGTAAAGTCGGACAACAGTTCTGCAAAAACAGATTCTTCCTCAGGGTCTACGGCAGGATTTAAATTGGGAGTTCAGATGTGGACATTTATGAAATTCTCATTCTCTGATGCGCTGGACAAAGTGGATAGTTCGGGTATAAAAAATATTGAAGCTTTTATAGGTCAGAAACTCGGAGGAGGGATGCAGGGTTCTTATGGTTTTGATATGTCAAAAGAAACCCGCGATAAGCTGAAACAATTACTGCAGAAAAAAGGAATTCAGATTATAGCCATGGGTGTAATTGTTCCCAAAAACAAAGCAGAATGGATTAAAACTTTTGAGCTTGCCAAGGATTTCGGATTGAGTTATATAACCGCCGAACCAATAAAATCGCAGTGGGGCATGGTGGATAGTCTAGCTGGTGTTTATGGAATTCCGGTCGCCATTCATGATCATCCAAAACCCAATATGTACTGGAGTCCTGATTCCGTATTAGCTGCCACAGTAGGACATCCTCATATCGGCTCCTGTGCAGATATCGGCCACTGGGCACGGAATGGTTTGAATCCGGTTGACTGTCTCAAGAAATTAGAAGGTCATATTATTGGTGTCCATCTGAAAGACGTAGTGAAGTTTGATAATCCTGAGGCTGCCGACACACTGGTGAGTAAAGGAGTGGTTGATTTACCTTCTGTACTTGCAGAATTAAAAAGACAAAACTTTAAAGGGATGCTTTCTATTGAGCATGAATCCAACTGGTATCATAGTGTTCCGGATGTGATTTTCACAAAAAATTATTATGATTCACTGGTCCAGAAATTGCAATAATATGACGGATTAACAAACTGTTTACATAGGGTTTTCCTCTTTCACGTTTAGTGGATTGGCAATTAAACCTATTAAATAGTATGCAGTCATATTAAAAACAACATGTATGAAGAAATCATTTATTAAAGTATTTGTATTTGTCTTCTTTGCACTGGCTTTTGGATTAACAGCTGGTGCCCAGACAATTTATGTAAAGGTCAGGCCTGTTGTTCCGACAGCAGTAGTAGTCAGACCAGCGCAGCCTTCACCTCATCATGTTTGGGTTGCTGAAGAATGGACTCCACGTGGTAACGGTTATGTGTATGCGGGCGGTTATTGGGCAGCTCCGCCACATGAAGGTTGGATATGGGTTCCCGGCCATTGGAAAAGACACCATGAATATGGTGAATACTGGGTTGCCGGTCATTGGAGAAGAGCTTAATAAGCTTAAGGCGTAAAGCGTAAGGCTTAAAGCTTAACGCGTAACGCGTAACGCTTAACGCAGGACATCGTGAATGGTTTATGGTAAATGGTTTACCCATCTTCTATAAACCATTTTCTTTTAATTTCGTTAGCCTTGCGCCTTAAGCTTTACGCGTTACGCGTTTGGCGTTACGCTTTAAGCGTTAAGCGTTTGGCGTTACGCGTTACGCATTAGGCATTAGGCGTTACGCTTTAAGCCTTACGCTTTATGCCTTCAGCCTATTGCGTAGGAAATCCCTTAGAAACCCAATCTGTCTTAATATTATGTTCCAGGTTCAGCAGGTGAGCATTGCTGAATTTCATTTCATTCAGCATAATAAATGCGGGCCTGATATTCGGGCAATGCTCAAAAGGGCAACAACCGCAATAGATAACAATATTAGCATCCTGAGGCAGTTGGCTGAGTTGCTTTTTTAATTTTTCCAGATTTTCTTTTTCATGAACGGGCCCCATATCCAGGGACCCTTTTATTAATGCTCCGGGCCCGACGGAAATAATCATCGGTTTTTTTGCAGCGGTATTATTGATAACAGCTGCCAGATCAGCCGGCGCCAGGAGCTGACTGGCTGTCCATGGTTCCGGCCCGCTTTCTTTTATTCCCTTATATTTATTAAATGCAATACTTGCAATAATGATTAAGATTAAAATAATCCGGTATTTCATATTCAGCGTTTTATAAGATTTGTCACTAATTAAAGTTAACTAATTTTCGCCGCCATCCGCCTGGAAGGCCCCCCAATATATCTCACTGATCATATTAAATGCCAGACCCTGTTTGTTCTATAAATTTAATTCTCAAATACTAAATATTTTAGTAATCTTGTAGTGGAATTGACAGGATTTAAAAGGTCTTTTATGGAATTATTGTATTATGAAACGGCAGTGCCGGCGGGGTTTCCATCTCCGGCCCTGGACTATCTGGAAGAAAGAATTGAGCTGGACAGGGAACTTATTCGTCATCCGCTTTCAACCTTCATTGTGGAATGTACGGGTGATTCGATGATGGGTGCTTTTATTCCACCCAGGGCCCGGCTACTGGTGGACCGGTCCCTTACACCTGTGAATGGAAATATAGTTGTGGCAGTCCTAAATGGAGAATTCACGGTCAAGTTCATGCGAAAGAATGAACATACCTGCTGGCTGGTGCCGGCAAACAGCAAATACCCGGAAATAAAAATCACCAGCGATATGGATATGCAGGTGTGGGGCGTGGTTACGCATATCATTACAGACACCCAAGATCTGAGAAAATGTATGCGCTAGTGGATTGTAACAATTTTTATTGCTCCTGCGAGAAGGTTTTTAATCCCGGCCTGGAAGGGCGCCCCATGATTGTTCTTTCCAATAATGATGGTTGTGCCATTTCACGAAGTGATGAAGCGAAGGCCCTGGGTATTGCCATGGCATCGCCGGCATTTATGATGAAAGATTTAATTGAAAAACATCAAGTTGCAGTGTTTAGTTCAAACTATACTCTATATGGTGATATGAGCAACAGGATCATGGGAACACTGGCATTTTTTGTTCCGAAAATAGAATTCTATTCCATAGATGAAGCCTTTCTCGATCTGGGTGAAATGGGACATACTAACCTGCTGGATCTTGGATTCAGGATTCGAAGCTCGATTGGAAAAAACATTGGGATTCCAGTTTCCATCGGCATAGCGCCGACAAAAACACTCGCGAAAATGGCTAACAGGTATGCAAAAAAAAATCACAGGCAGGCGGCAGTTTTTTGGGCTGCCAATAATTCTCTTACGGAAAAAATGTTATCTGAAACACCCGTCGGGGAAATCTGGGGTATCGGAAACCAGCATGCATTGTTTTTATCAAGATCAGGATTTAAGACAGCGGCTGAATTCGTGCATGCGCCGGAGGACTGGGTAAAAAAAAATTTATCAGTAACAGGCCTGCGTCTTCTTTATGAGTTGCGGGGAATATCCTCTATTTCTTGGGAGGAAGAAAAACCGGTCAGGAAAAATATCTGCACCTCCCGGTCATTCGGAAAAAGAATTTCTGAAAAAAGTCATATGGCCGAAGCGATGGCAAACTATGCTGCGGCCTGTGCTGCCAAATTGCGGGCAGAAAAAACCTGCTGCCAGCGTCTCCAGGTTTTTATACAGACAAATCCCCATAAGACAGAAGAAGCTCAATATCTGCGTTCAATCGATATTGACATGGAAAGGGCCACCAATCATACGGGTGAAATTATCAAAACTGCGTTGCGGGGACTTGATATTATTTTTAAACCCGGGTTTTTGTATATGAAATGCGGGGTCATGGTCATGGACCTTGTGCCTGAAGCAGCTGTGCAGTCAAGTTGTTTTGATCAGGCAGACCGGATGAAAAATGGCCTGGTTATGAAGACAATCGACCATATCAATTCCACTCTTGGTAAAGAAATCGTGCGCACAGCGGTTCAGGGTTTTGAAAGGAAATACAGACTGAAAACAGAGTATCTATCGCAGCGTTACACGACGAGGATGGGTGAAATTTTGAGAATAACTAACTGAAAAAAAGTGTGGTAGTGTGGTAGTGTGGTAGTGTGGTAGTACTAATCACTTCACTACCACTCTACCACACTACCACACTTCCATACTTCAAAAGATGTTACAACCGTTTGAAGAATTTAAACAAACATACATTCAGCGCCTTATTCAGCTGGACAGAAGGTATCTGGTTTCGCAAACTTATTACCGGATGAAGGAAATGGATGCTGATCCTGCCAGTTCCAGAATCAACCTCCTGTTTTCTGATTACGTAGAACTGGGAGAGGCAAGACTTCATCTTAACGCGGTGAAGAAGGACCGGTATGCAGCGATCATTGATCTGAAGAATCCTGTCCATCTGGATAAAATCAGGGAAATGCTCACGGAAGGATCCGGCTACAGGATGTTTTTTGCTGTCGTTCGCAGCGCTAAAGAGCTGGAAAATCTGGTCAATAACCGCTATAAGGATAAACTGAAGCAATACGTAGAAAAGCAAACCAACTGGCGGATTTCGAGAGATGCTATTGTGAAACCAACTATTCAACTCAGTTTCGGAGAAATATTTATTATTCTTAAACACGGGAACCAGCATATCCGGATAAAATTTGAAGAGATTGAATAATAATCCGATGACCCTTGACGGTTGACGGTTGACGGTTGGCTGTTGACGGTTGACGGTTGACGGTTGACGGTTGACCGTTGACGGATGACCGTCTCACACTCTCACACTCTCACACTCTCATACTTTCTTAGCTTTGCCTGAAACCACCCGATACCAGGCATGTGTTACGACATTTCATTTACGGTAAAACTTAAGGAGCTGGCCACTTATTTTCCTGAACTGGAAAACCCTCTTCAGCTCGAATTGAATTTTGACGGAATCCATATCATGGGACATAGTTTTAATATGCATCCCATCATTTACCGGGAACGAGAAACCAATAAACTCACTGTCAGTCCGATGGAGTGGGGTGTCATTCCATTTTATGTTAAGAGTGAAAAGGATTTTCTGCGTCAGAGGGCTTCGATGCTGAATACCCGAAGTGAACGTATTCTGGGAGATGAAAAAAGTTACTGGTATAAGATCAGGAACCGCCGCTGCCTCATCCCTGTTACCGGTGTCTACGAACACAGGGCCATTAAAGGATGGAAGAAGAAAGTACCTTATTATATCAGGCTGATAGAACAGCCCCTGTTTTTTCTTCCCGGCCTGTATTCTGTTACTGATCTGCCTGACCTGCAGACAGGCGAGATGCTCAAAAGATTTACATTCAGCCTGATTACCCGCGATGGAAACGACCTGATGAAGAAAATTCATAATGACGGTGAGAACCGCGGCCGTATGCCCTTATTCCTTCCTTTGAATATGTCAAAAGAATTTCTGGATGAAGACCTTTCTGCAGAACGCTACAAGGAAATCCTTCAATTTGAAATGCCGGAAGAAAAAATGGAAGCCATAACGGTATACACTATACGAAGTGGTAACCTCCGACCGGATGGGAAAGCAAAAAATGAATATTGGGAATGGGAAAATCTGCCGGAGACGAATTCATAAGGCAGAAAGCTTAAGCCTTCCGCTTTATCTTATCTTCGAATACAATTCTTCATATGAAACCGATTTCTTTTATTTTTTGTTTAAGCCTCCAGGCTAGTTTTTTATTCGGACAATTAACACCTGATCAAAATAAGCCAACCGTAAAAACAGCCAATGGAATATTGGAGGGAATACAACTTTCCGGAATCAGCATATTTAAAGGAGTTCCTTATGCCGAGCCGCCCATCGGTGATCTACGCTGGAAAGAACCTAAACCTGTTAAAAGCTGGGAAGGCATACGCAAGGCTGATCATTTTGCACCAAGGGCCATGCAGTTACCGGTTTTCAGTGATATGAAATTCAGGTCGGATGGTGTAAGTGAAGATTGTCTTTTCCTGAATATATGGACACCTGCAAAAACTGGAAAAGAAGAACTACCGGTGCTCGTATATTTTTATGGTGGAGGTTTTATTGCGGGCGACGGATCAGAGTTTCGTTATGATGGTGAAAGTATGGCCAGGAGAGGGATCGTGTCCGTAACTGTCAATTACAGATTGGGCGTATTTGGATTCATGGCACATCCGGATCTCAGTAAAGAATCTCCTCATCATGCATCCGGAAATTACGGGCTTCTTGATCAGACAGAAGCGTTGCGCTGGGTACATAAAAACATTGCAGCTTTTGGAGGCGATCCGGATAATATTACGATTGCAGGTGAATCAGCAGGTTCCTTTTCGGTGAATGCACAAGTCATTTCACCATTGCCAAGAAATTTATTTTCCGCAGCGATCGGGGAAAGCGGTTCACTCCTGAATTTCAGACCTACAACAACGCTGGCAGATGCGGAAAAAACCGGCCTTCAGTTTAGCGCAAATGCAGGGGCGC
Source organism: Bacteroidota bacterium (assembly GCA_013287475.1). Lineage (GTDB taxonomy): Bacteria > Bacteroidota > Bacteroidia > Chitinophagales > Chitinophagaceae > Puia. The sequence goes on along the minus strand of JABDDT010000029.1, from coordinate 12,669 downwards.
ATTCAATAAATGAATTGCGTGCCATGACAGCAGAACAAATTTTACAGGCAACTGCAAAACCAGGTTCTCCATATTTTTCTGTGGACGTGGATGGATACTTTTTCCCCGAACCTCCTATTGATCTCTATAAAGCAGGAAAAATTGCAAAGGTTCCATTGCTCTTGGGATGGAATTCAGGAGAAGGGGGTTGGCAGTCAATTTTAGGAAGTGCAGAGCCGACAAAAGAAAATTATATAAAGGCAGTTCAGAAATTATATCCCGGCGAATCTGAAGAAATATTGAAATTATATGCAGTGCAGTCTGATTCGGATGTGGAGACTGTTGCATCAGCCCTGGGTGGTGATCGCTTTATAGCATTCGGTACCTGGAGGTGGGCCGAATTACATTCGAAAACAAACAGCCCTGTATACCGGTATTATTTTACGAAACCCAGGCCAGCCCTTCGTTCTGATATTAATAATCCTTCAGCCAGGCCGGGAGATTCAGATAAAAAACCCGGGACCTTTAATGGAGCATCCCATTCTGCAGAAATAGAATATGCGTTGGGTAATCTGCCGACAAACCGCGTTTATGACTGGCAACCGGATGATTTTCTGGTCTCGGCCATCATGCAGGATTATTTTCTGAATTTTATTAAAACCAAAAATCCAAATGGTACCGGTCTTCCATATTGGCCGCTGTACCAGCCCTGGCAGAAAGATCCGATTCAGTATATTGGTGTTGAAACGCACAGGCAACCCGATAAGAACAGGGACCGGTATCTGTACTTTGATAAAAAGGTGGATAAACAATAACTACATTTATTCAATTTTTAATTTCACATCTCCATTCTGAGGATGACCCGTGCAGGTGAGTGTGAGACCAAGGGCAAGGTCCTTATCTGTCAGGACTTCATTATTGGATAACCAGACTTTTCCTATTAAACAGATGGCAGCGCAGCTACCGCATTTTCCGGTTTCACAACTGTATGGCAGATTCAGTTTTATTTTTTTAGCAGCCTGGAGTATGCTCTCGGGATATTTTACCGGAAAACTAAACATGCTTCCTTTCAAATCGAGTTCGACATGGTAACTGTTTTTGTCGGGCGGCAACCGGCCGGTAAGTTTTTTATTTCCCGGATTGAAATCTTCTTTTTTAATCTGATGTATGCTGAATCCTTCTTCCACCAGGTGAAAAATAATCATGCGCATATAAGATTCCGGTCCACAGGTATAAAACAGTGTTTTCTCGCGGTTGAAATGTTTTATTTTTAAAAATTCCAGCAGGAGATCGCGATTTAAACGTGCTTTTCTGAGGTCTGATTCCGAACTAAAAAGATAATCAATATGTAATTGGTCGGGATGGCACAATTTCAGGCGCTGAAGTTCGTGATAAAATGCCGTGGTTTCTCTGGATCGGTTACTGTAAATCAGATATACAGAAATATCCGGATAGAGAAGGAGTACAGTTTTTATAAGTGATAAAATCGGCGCAATTCCTGAACCGGCTGCAAAAAAGAAAATGCTCGTAAAGAATTTTATATTATCGGGAAGGCGAAAAAACCCTGCAGCACCTGTCGTTAAAAGTGAATCGCCGATCCGGACCCTGTCAATCAGTTTTCTGGAAAAAACGCCATTGTCGATTCTTTTAACGGCAATTGATAATGGTTCATTTAAAACGGGAGAGGAGATAATGGAATAAGACCGGCGGATTTCCCGGGATCCGCTATTATCCACGAGGGTTATAAACTGGCCTGCCTGATATTCAAGATTATGACCTTCCGCGAAACTAAAGGTTTTGAACCCTTTTATTTCTTCCCTGATATTATCGATAATCAGGCGAATATAGTAGGAATTTGAAAAATCAGCATTCACATGCAGAACAATATTTTATATTCCATGCTAAGATAAGGAACACATTTTTCTCTGCGACTGATTAAAATATTTCCATCGGAAGACTGGTGTACTTTTGATGTTCCCGGACGGTCTCTATTATAAATATTAATGAATGAAAATAAAAGGTCCGAAAATCTGGCCCTGGATGTTCAAAAAGGAAATCATAATTCTTTATTATGGTTTGAGAGATAAACGGACAGCAGTAATCGCCGGATTGCCTGTAATCATATCGGTCATTTATCTTCTTAGCCCGATAGATTTGATTCCTGATTTTATTCCATTCTTCGGATATATAGATGATTTTATAGTGATTTCGTTGTTGTTAAATCTTTCGATAAGGCTACTGCCAGGTGAAGTACGGGAAGAGAGCCTGTTAAAAGCTTCCAGGCATCAGAAAAAACTTGCATTGATATTCTTCCTGATTGTTATTTTTTTTATTGCCTTACTCGCAGGCATTTTCTTCTTTACAAGATACCTTATTAATAAATAATTTCTTTTTGGCAATTCATGGCATCATTTTTTAAGCATAGAAGCGTATTGAATTTACATTTAAATAAAGTGATTATGAAAAAGGCAGGATTTATATTATTTATATTAACAGGTATTGCTCTTACAACACAGGCCCAGATTGACAGCACGGCTAAAAAAGTAGAGAATAAGACATCAGAAATAGCTTCAAAAGGGAAATCAGCTATCGTGGATGAAGTATATAAAAATAAAATAGGGCCTCAGGGACAGACTCCTATTTATATTGACCACAGTTCAAAATATTATTATGTAGATAAAAAGGGGAAAAAGGTATACGTTCTCAAGTCATCCCTGAAAAATAAACCAAAAGAGCTTGCATTTATTCTTCCTGATATTACCGGAAAAGCGCCTTTTGGCGAAGCGATGTTTTACTGATTTTTAAATATCTTCTTGCGGGAGTTAAGGGATGAAAGATTACAGGCGGAATTTTTTCTTTAAATTCATGGCTCAACATCAACGATTCCATGCCACAGGATTCAGTCAGAATCAATAATCAGGCGGTTAAACAAAATACTTATGATGCCATTGTAGTTGGTTCAGGTATCAGCGGGGGATGGGCAGCAAAAGAATTATGCGAGAAAGGATTAAAAACACTTGTCCTCGAAAGAGGCAGGAATGTGGAGCATATCAAAGATTATCCCACTGCGACCCTTGCACCATGGCAACTTGACCACCGGGGATCAATAACCGAAAATATGCGCAGGGAACAGCATATACAGGTTCGTGGTTTTTGCAATGAAACTAATAATCATTTTTTCGTAAACGATCTGGAGCATCCTTATACCCAGGTTAAACCTTTCGACTGGATCAGGGGTTATCATGTGGGTGGCAGAAGTTTGATGTGGGGCAGACAATGTTACCGGTGGAGCGATCTGGATTTTGAAGCCAACAGTAAAGACGGTCATGGTGTAGACTGGCCCATCCGTTACAGAGATATTTCTCCCTGGTACAGTTATGTTGAAAAATTTGTGGGTATCAGTGGCTCGAAAGAAGGATTACCTCAATTGCCGGATAGTGAATTTCTTCCACCGATGGAAATGAATTGTCTCGAGAAACATATAACAGAAAGCATTCACGATAAATTTTCAGATGGTCGCAGAATGATCATTGGCCGGGTAGCTAATCTGAGCAAAGGATTGGATGGCCGCGGACCATGCCAGTACCGGAATATGTGCGACCGTGGTTGTCCTTTTACCGGATATTTCAGCAGTAACGGAGTAACACTTCCTGCAGCAAAAGCCACCGGTAATCTCACGCTGAGACCTTTTTCCATTGTTGTGAATGTAATTTATGATAAAGACAAAAAAAAGGCCAACGGCATTCGTATAATCGATGCCAATACCATGCAGACGGAAGAATATTATGCAAAGATTATTTTTCTGAATGCGTCAACGATTGGAACCACCGCTATACTGCTAAATTCTGTTTCGGATGCACATCCAGACGGACTTGGGAACCTTAGTGGCCAGCTGGGCCGTAACCTGATGGATCATCATTATCATGTGGGCGCCAGTGGAACATATGATGGATTTCAGGACAGTTATTTTTTTGGAAGAAGGGCCAACGGCATTTATATTCCCAGGTTTCGTAATGTCAATGAGAAAACCAGGCAGAAGGATTACGTACGCGGGTTTGGATACCAGGGTGGTGCCTACCGGGGAAGGGTAAGCGAACTGGAAGGCATTGGTGAATCACTAAAAGCAAAACTGACTGAAGCAGGAGAATGGTCCATGTGGCTGGGCGGATGGGGAGAACATCTTCCACATCCTGATAACCGGGTAAAGCTGAGCAAGGATAAAAAAGATAAATGGGGACTTCCCCTGATGGATTTTGATTGTATCTGGAGAGAAAACGAACTGGCCATGCGGACGGATATGATGAACAGTGCTGCAGAGATGCTGGAAAAATCCGGGATTAAAAATATCAACACATTTAATGATCCTGAAGCAAATCCGGGGCTTTGTATTCATGAAATGGGTACAGCAAGAATGGGACGCAACCCAAAGACTTCTGTACTGAATGGAAATAACCAGGTATGGGAAGCTTCAAATCTTTTTGTAACGGACGGAGCATGTATGAGTTCCAGCGCTAACCAGAACCCTTCATTAACCTATATGGCATTAACTGCGAGAGCCGTCGATTTTGGTGTAAGTGAATTGAAGAAAGGGAATATTTGAACACAAGTGTGAGAGTGTGAGAGTGTGAGAGTGAAACTGATCAACTTTCAACTAATTCCTTGGTTTGAGCCTTAAGCTTTATGCCTTAAGCCTTAAGCTTTTTTCTTTGTTCTCTTTGCAGCCGAAATGGATTTTACAATTGTCTTCGATTCCATGATCTGTTTGGGATCTTTTACTTTTAACATTGAATTTGTGAAAGCTTCTTTCATAAGTTTTTTCATATAGGACTTAGGAAATTCATTCTTATCCTTCACGAGGATGTAGCGATATTGACTTCCTTTCCCCAATAATTTTTTTTCAGGATCTGCAATCTGGTTGCCCCAATAAAATCCGAAATGGATATTAAAACTGGTACGTCCAACGGCTATAGTACAAAAAGCATGTCCCTGCCTGTCTGTTGGAGACCATCCAAAAGCCAACGCATTATAATTATCGTAAATTAGTTCATTCGTTTTTGGATAAAGCGTCCAAACAAAATCCCTCAGCCATAAAACCGTCTCCTTTATTTCTGGAGGGAATGGTTTTAGGAACTTCAATAAAGCGGATGTATCGTCTTTAGACATAATTTTAATTATTAATTATCAATTGTTAATTATAGTGGCAAAAAAAGTTTAATACTTAATTTTCTTTAAGTTCTTCGTTTAAAATTAATAATTAGCAATTAATAATTAATAATTACACAGTAATGGTTTTCCACTTTCCTTTCCTGAAATAATACCAGGCTACAAGAGCGATGAGGGTTTCGGCAACGGGAATGGCGATAAAAGTGCTGGTTTCTTTCAGGTGAAAGCCGTATGCCAGAAGACAGGCAAGTGGTACCTGAAAAAGCCAGAAACAAAAGAAGCTTATCCAGGTCGGTGTCTTTGTATCACCAGCACCATTGAGAGCCTGCATCATGACCATGCCAATTCCATAAAAAAGAAAACCTGAACCTACCCATCGTAAAGCGAGTGAGCCAATTTTTATTACGGCTTCATCCTTTGTATAAATTCTTAATATAAAATTCGAGAGAAGTAAAAATATTAACATGACGAATCCCATGAAAAACACGCTGTATTTTGCTGTGAGGTAAACACTTTGCTCTGCACGTGCCGGGTTTTTAGCTCCGAGATTTTGTCCTACCAGGGTTGCCGCCGCATTGCTGAGTCCCCATGCCGGAAGAATAAAAAAAACAATATTCCTCATGGCAATCTGATAACCTGCAGAAGCCACAGTTCCTCCCGTTTCAGCGACAAGTCTGGCGAGAACAATCCAGCTTCCGCTGCCAATCAGGAATTGCAGGGTGGCGGGCCATCCGATCCGGACGATGGATTTTAGTAATTGTGGGTCGTAATTAAAATGGACTGCCCGCAACCTGATAATTCCTTTTCCCTTGAATAAATGATAAAACTGATACATTACTCCGCCTGTTCTTCCGATGGCGGTTGCTATGGCTGCACCTTTTAATCCCAGGTAATGGATAAAGACAGGACATAAGATAATATTCAGAATACTCGCCAGCCAAAGACTCTTCATAGCCATCGCTGCATCACCGGCACCGCGAAAAATTCCATTAATCAGGAAAAGCAACATGATCGCCAGACTGCTTCCAAACATGATTCGTGTGAAAATGGCGCCTTCTTTAACTACTCTTGCATCTGCACCCATCAGGGATAAAATATTTTCTGCGAATAATACACCGAGCACACTTACGAATGCAGTTGCAATAAAAGCAACAATAAGTGACTGAGCGCCGGCATGTGCGGCTCCGTCAGGGTTTTTTTCTCCAATCCTCCTTGCAACGACAGCTGTGGCCGCTGTACTTAATCCGATGGCGATCGAATAAACCAAAGAGATAAAAGTTTCAGTTAAACCCACGGTGGCTATTGCATGCGGGCCCAGTTTGCTCACAAAAAAAATATCCACTACCGCGAAAACACTTTCGAGGCTCAGTTCAAGAATCATGGGTATGGCCAGTAAAAAAATGGCTTTACTGATATTCCCCTGCGTATAATCGCGCTGTTCGCCGTTGAGTGAATCGCGAACCACAGATAATATTTTCTTAAAAGTGGACTGACTTTGCATGATAGGGAATGAATATAATTGAATTATTTAGATTATAAACTGAATTAAAATAATGAAACAAATCAAAATTGTAAAAGAAGAATTATTGTCGGACAATTGGTATTCACTCAAAAAATATACTAATGAAATATTAAAGGATGCGAAAACCATCCTCTTGCTTCAGTACATGAAAATCGACCGGATTTTATAATCGGACATTTCATTTTACGCATTTACAAATTTGCCTTTAGCCTTTAGCCTTAAGCTTTACGCCTTAAGCCCTCAAAGATTTTACCGTTAAATACCTTTAAATATTGAGTATTGCCCTGAAACAGGATACCTTGGGTAACTAAAAAGATCCAGGATGGATAAGAAATTACAGGGCCAGATTGCCATCATTACCGGAGCCAGCAGTGGTATCGGCGCAGGCGTAGCGAAATCTCTTTCAGCTGCCGGAGCCACTGTTGTAATCAACTATCCTGTAGCTGCAGCCAAAGATGCAGCTGAAGCGGTATTGGCTGAAATTAAGACTGCCGGAGGTGCAGGAAACACATCCATGTGCGATGTAAGTAAAGAAGATCAGGTACAAAAAATGTTTGCTGATACTGTTCAGCAATATGGAACAGTAGATATTTTAATCAATAACGCGGGACTTCAGAAAGATTCACCATTTGAATCAATGAGCCTCGAACAATGGAATTTTGTTTTAGGTGTAAATCTCACCGGTCAGTTTCTATGTGCAAGGGAGGCCATTCGGGAATTTTTAAGAAGAGGTGTAGATCCAAAACGTTCAAGGGCTGCAGGCAAGATTATTCATATGAGCAGTGTGCATGAAGTGATACCATGGGCCGGACATGCAAATTATGCTGCATCAAAAGGTGGAATTTTGATGCTTATGAAAACGCTTGCACAGGAATTCGCCTGGAAAAAGATCCGAATAAACAGCATTTGTCCTGGGGCTATTCAAACACCCATTAATCGTTCTGCATGGGATACTCCAGAAGCTTTAAAATCATTACTGACCCTGATCCCTTATCAGCGGATCGGAATTCCTGAAGATATTGGTAATGCAGCAGTTTGGTTATGCAGTGACGATAGTGATTATGTGAACGGGACCTCCCTTTTCGTTGATGGGGGAATGACTTTGTATCCGGGATTTACAGAGAACGGATAATATTGTTTTTAATAATATTGAGACTGAATGAATCCAGAACTAGTGCGTATTGACCTGCCGAAATGGAAAAAATGGGGGCCATATGTAACAGACCGGCAATGGGGTACTGTGCGGGAAGATTACAGTGAAAACGGAAATGCCTGGGAATTTATCAGTCATGATATGGCCAGAAGTAAGGCTTACCGTTGGGGAGAGGAGGGAATTGCCGGTATTTGTGATGATAAGCAGATTCTTTGCTTTGCAATTGCATTATGGAATAAAAAAGATCCCATTTTAAAGGAAAGATATTTTGGACTTACGGGAAATGAGGGCAACCATGGGGAAGATGTAAAGGAATATTATTATTACCTGGATAATATACCTAGCCATGCTTATATGAAAATGCTGTACAAATATCCACAGCAACCTTATCCATATCAATTACTCATAGATGAAAATAACCGGCGTGGTAAAACAGATCCCGAATTTGAATTAATAGATACCGGAATTTTCAATGAAGACCATTATTTTGATGTATTTGTTGAATATGCAAAAAATGATCCTGAAGATGTACTCATTAAAATCTCCATATTTAATCGCTCTTCACAGGACGCAGCGATAAATGTTTTACCAACGCTCTGGTTCCGTAATACCTGGAGCTGGGGTTATGATTCCTATAAACCAAATATATCCATATCATCTCCTGGCAGTTTTGATATCGTACATAAGAATTTCGGGTATTATTTTTTTTATTTCCTGGATAATCCCGAATTGTTATTTACAGAAAACGAGACTAATAATAAAAAGCTGTATAACGTTGAAAATGGAGACGGTTATTTTAAAGATGGAATAAATAGTCATATTGTATCGGGGGAATCTGCTGCAGTTAATCCCGGACTGAAAGGAACAAAAGCATCTCTTAACTATGATTTATTAATTAAAGGCAATGAGTCAAAAATTATTACTCTCCGGCTTTCAGCTACAGAGAATAAAAATCCATTCACTGATTTCGACTCGATTTTTGAGATGCGGAAAAAAGAAGCGGATATTTTTTATAATACCCTGCAGGAAGGAATCGAAACGGAAGATGCCCGTAATGTGCAACGACAGGCGTATGCAGGATTGTTGTGGAGTAAGCAATTTTATTATTTTAATGTCCACCAATGGTTGAAAGGAGACCCTGCCCAACCACCGCCTCCACAGGAAAGGTACTCGGGAAGAAATCATGAATGGAATCATCTTGATAATGCAAATATTGTCAGTATGCCTGACAAATGGGAATATCCATGGTACGCGGCCTGGGACCTTTGCTTTCATGCAGTGGCTTTTATGCCCATCGATCCAGGTTTCGCAAGATCGCAGTTACTACTTCTTACCAGGGAATGGTACATGCATCCAAATGGTCAGTTACCTGCTTATGAATGGGCATTCAGCGATGTAAATCCTCCTGTGCATGCGTGGGCAGCCTGGCGTGTTTACCGGGGAGAACAAAGATTTCACCAGGTACCGGGAAACAGGGATTTTCTGGAAGCAGTATTTCATAAACTCTTACTCAATTTCACATGGTGGGTAAACCGGAAAGACGATAATGGAAATAATCTTTTTGAAGGCGGGTTCCTCGGGTTGGATAATATCGGAGCTTTTGACAGGAATACAAAACTTCCTTCAGGGATCAATCTTGCGCAATCTGACGGAACCAGCTGGATGGCAATGTATTCATTAAATATGATGCGTATAGCTCTCGAACTTTCAAAAGAAAATTCTATTTATCAGGATCTGGCTTCCAAATTTTTTGAACACTTCCTCCGTATTGCGGAGGCTATGTGGTACAAAGGACCTCTGAAAGAAGGATTATGGGATAATGAAGATGATTTTTACTACGATATGTTATACAGTAATGATGGGAGGTCACTAAAGCTAAAACTTCGATCCATGGTCGGTCTCATTCCCATGTTTGCGGTGGAAGTACTGGAGGATGATATTTTTCTGCAGCAGAAGGAATTTGTTAGCCGGCTAAACTGGTTTTTGGATAACCGACCTGATCTCGCTTCCCTGGTATCGCGATGGAATGAAAAAAGTGCAGGTGAAAAACACTTACTTTCGGTGTTACGCGGAACAAGGCTTACGAAAATACTGGTGCGGATGCTGGATGAATCTGAATTTCTTTCTCCTTATGGTATCCGGGCCATGAGTAAGTACTACCTTGAAAATCCATTCAGGCTGGAATTAAAAACGATAACCCTTTCTGCCCACTATATTCCTGCGGAAGGAGATAGTAATATGTTTGGCGGGAATTCCAACTGGAGAGGCCCTGTCTGGATGCCTATGAATTACCTGATACTTGAATCCTTACGAAGGTTTTATCAGTATTACGGAGATGATTTCAAAGTTGAATATCCTGTGAATTCCGGAAATTACCTGAACCTTTTTGATCTTTGCATTCAACTTGTGAAAAGATTAAACAGTATTTTTTTAAAGGACGTAAACGGAAGACGCCCTGTTTTTGGCACAGTAGAAAAAATGCAAACTGACCCGCATTTTAAGGACTATATTTTATTCTATGAATATTTTCATGGAGATACAGGTCGCGGAGTAGGTGCTTCTCATCAGACGGGCTGGACTGCATTAATTGCGAGATTATTGTTTCCGATGAAAAACGAAGAAAAATGGAAGAACGAGAATTAATGAAATAAATTTAAAATAATGGACAGCCCTGAAACAAAAGAAATCTCCAATATCAAGACCAGACAAATCATCCATGTTGCGTTGCAATTACTTTCCCTGGCTTTTTTGCTGGGATGGTGTTTTCAAATACTTGCGCCCTTTATAAATCCGATTCTATGGGGTGCGATACTTGCCGTTTCATTGTATCCCATTCATAAAAAATTAAAAAAGAAATTAAAAGGGAAAGGTGTTCTCGCCGCTGTAATTATTGCAGCTTCGATTTTTATTCTTTTGATAGTTATCGGTACCTGGCTTGGAATAAAGACCGGCACAGAGATTAATGCAGAGGTTAGTAACTATAAGGAAGGGAAAATAAAAATACCGGCTCCTCCTGCATCCGTAAAGGAATGGCCGTTAATCGGAGATAAAGCTTACCAGTTTTGGGAACAATTAACTTCCGGCATGGATAATATAGTACAAAAATATCCTGATGAAGTAAGAACTGCTGCCAGTTATGTTCTCGATTTACTTGCAACCGCGGGCAAGGCATTTTTGATTTTCGCAGTCTCCATTATTATCTGTGGCGTTTTTTTATCCTACGGAGATGAATCCGCCACGCTCGCACATAACGTATTCAACAGGTTGATCAATAGTACAAAATTTGACATGGCGGCGATTGCAGCTATCACCATTCGCAACGTGGTCCGCGGCATACTGGGGGTTGCTTTCATTCAGAGTTTGTGTGCAGGCGTTGGATTTGTGGTAGCCGGAATACCTTATGCAGGTATCTGGACTTTATTATGTCTCATACTTGCCATAATCCAAATCGGCATTTTTCCCATTGTTTTGGGCGTGTTGATTTATATATGGACGACAGCCCATACGACAACCGCTATACTTCTCACTGTATGGATGATACCAGTCGGATTGCTTGACAATATTTTAAAACCACTTATGATGGGAAAAGGAGCGCCTGTTCCAATACTGGTAATATTCCTCGGTTCTTTGGGTGGCTTTATCTATTCCGGGATAGTTGGGTTATTTACAGGTGCTGTGATCCTGTCGCTGGGTTATCGATTATTTGACACCTGGTTAAAGGGCTCCGAAATTTAATAGTAAAATTTTGAAAAAGATTTCAGAAAGACTTACTAATATCTGGAAAGAGCGGCAGAGTTTTACATTTCTGCTGATCGTATTGCTCATTTATATTTTTATTGTAGTACCATTTCTGAATGAACGTTTAACAGGCAGGCTGCTATTCATAGTATTTTATATAATTTTTTTAAGCAGCGGTATACATTTTTTAGCTAAGAAAAGAATAACCGGCGTCATTCTGATTTTCATCATCGCACCATTCCTTGTTTTGGTTTCCGAAATATTTTTTGAATTACCCTGGCTGACCTTAGTTGTGGACCTGTTTATTATTTTATATTGTATTTGGCTGGGTTTTGTCATATTGAGGAGAACCTTTTCCAAAGGTCATATTACACTTAACCGTGTTCAGGGAGCAATTATTGTCTATCTTCTCTCCGGCTTTGCATTTGGCCTGCTTTATCATGGTATATATCTGTTAAACGGGCTATCGTCATTCAAAGGACTGGTTAATTTCCATCGCGCTGAATTTATGTATTTTAGCTTCACCACATTAACCACACTGGGATTCGGGGATATTATACCGGTGAATATTTTCGCGAGACTTTGTACCAACCTGGAAGCATTGAATGGTCAGTTGTACCCTGCCATTTTGATTGCAAGGCTGGTCTCCATGGAACTCACTAGTACGAAGAATGAATAATTAACTATAAATTTCTCCTTTTTTTTGATTTAACCGATAAATGGAAAAACCGGGCTTTTATTATATTTATTAAGAATAACTTTAAATAAATTCCTTTACATGTCTTCCACTTTATCCAGGGGGTTGTTTTTGGGGTATTTATTTTTTTCAGTCATCTCCTGTAAAGAAGATGAAAATAAAACGGCAGTTGCCTCCCCCGAAGTGAATGTTGTATTAGCCGGTAAACAGAATATTCCGGTCTATAGTGAATATGTGGGCCAGATTTATGGTCTCACGGATGTAAATATAGAACCCCGTGTGGAAGGATGGATTACAGGTATTTATTTTAAGGAAGGCTCACTTGTTCAAAAAGGCGCTTTATTGTACACTATTGACGACGTTCCCATATTAAATCAGATAGAAGCTTCCAAAGCTGAAGTTGCGAGAACCCAGGTA
>JABDDT010000028.1 GCA_013287475.1 Bacteroidota bacterium | reverse complement strand
TCACGGCTCAGATCTTTGACCGTATATTTAATAATGGCGCCATCTTCATTTGTATAAAAGCTATTCCCGTCAGCACTCCAGGTCATCCTGTCATATAATTGGGCAGAGCATACGGAGGTTGTTGAAATAAATAAAAGGCATAACAGGGAGCTGGATTTAAGAAAGCGTAGCATCATAATTAAAATTTGTCCGGAAAAGTAAACAAATGGACTGTTGCTCCATTGCCGTTCAAAAAAAATCCCGCCGGGGCGGGATCTATTAATTAAATATTTTATAAACGGATCAGGCAGTGACCTTACCCTTCCCTTTAACTTTTGCAATTACTTCTTCTGCGATATTGTTTGGCGCCGGAGCATAATGTGAGAATTCCATCGTAGAAGTGGCGCGGCCAGAGCTTAGTGAACGTAATTGTGTTACGTATCCAAACATTTCACTCAATGGTACTTTGGCCTTAATAACCTGCAGATTCGCCCTGCTGTCCATCCCTTCCAGTATTCCCCGGCGACGGTTCAGATCTCCGGTCACATCACCCATATATTGATCAGGAGTCAGAACTTCTACTCTCATAATGGGTTCCAGCAGAATGGGTTTTGCTTTACGGCCTGCTTCGCGGAAAGCGGACCTTGCACATATTTCAAAACTCATCGCATCAGAATCCACATCATGATAGCTGCCATCGAAAACACGCACTTTCATATTGGTCATCGGGTAACCAGCCAAAACGCCCGTTGTCATCGAAGTTTCAAATCCTTTTGAAATAGCAGGGATAAATTCCTTTGGTATAGAACCTCCGAAAATATCATTTACAAACTGGAAATGTTTTCCTTCATTTTCCTTTATCCATTCTTCATCTGCAGGTCCGATGGCAAACTGGATGTCAGCGAATTTACCGCGACCACCCGTTTGTTTTTTAAGAACCTCGCGATGTTCAATCGTGGTATTAAAAGCTTCTTTATAAGCAACCTGTGGAGCGCCCTGGTTAACATCCACTTTAAACTCACGTCGCATGCGTTCAATAATAATCTCAAGATGAAGTTCACCCATTCCACGCAAAATCGTCTGCCCGGTCTCTTCATCAGTATTCACCCGAAGGGTCGGATCTTCTTCTACAAGTTTGGAAATAGCCAATCCCATTTTATCCACATCAGCCTGTGTTTTCGGCTCAACAGCTACGGCAATTACCGGTTCCGGGATAAACATGTTTTCCAGCGTGATCGGATGATCTTCATCACAAAGCGTATCCCCGGTTTTTATTTCTTTAAAACCTACGGCTGCACCTATATCACCTGCTTCGATGAAATCGATTGGATTCTGTTTATTTGCGAACATTTTCATTATCCTGCTGATGCGTTCTTTCTTACCACTCCGAACATTCAACACATAAGAACCTGATTCCAGCCGACCGCTATAACACCGGAAAAATGCCAGGCGTCCCACAAATGGATCGGTCATAATTTTAAATGCCAGTGCAGCAAAAGGCTCTTTCGGATCGGGCTTACGGGTAATGGTATCACCTGTATTCGGATCCGTCCCTACAGTATCCTCCAAATCAACAGGAGACGGCAGGTAACGGCAAACAGCATCCAGTACAGTTTGTACGCCTTTATTTTTAAAGGATGAACCGCACATCATGGGTACAATACTCAGGTCAATGGTAGCTTTACGTATGGCTTCATGCATTTCATTTTCCGTAATGCTGTTGGGATCTACAAAGAATTTTTCCAGCAACTTGTCGTCATACTCTGCAACAGCTTCAACCAGTTTAGCTCTCCATTCTTTAGCTTCCTCCAGTAAATCTGCCGGAATCTCAACTTCGTCGAAAGTCATTCCTTCCGTTTCCATATGCCAGATAACTCCTTTCATTCTGATAAGATCCACCACACCTTTGAAATCATCTTCGGCACCAATCGGTAATTGAAGCGGAACAGCGTTTGCACCCAGCATTTCTTTTACCTGGCTTACAACCATTAAAAAATCAGCACCGGAACGATCCATTTTATTTACAAACCCGATGCGGGGTACTTTGTAACGATTCGCCTGACGCCACACAGTTTCAGACTGTGGTTCAACTCCATCAACTGCCGAAAACAATGCGATCAGCCCGTCCAGAACACGCAGGGATCTTTCTACCTCAACAGTAAAATCCACGTGACCCGGCGTATCAATTATATTGAAATTATATTTCTTCGTGTTCGAGTCCACTTTACCCTTATCAGTTGGGAAATTCCACTGGCAGCTTACAGCAGCAGAAGTAATCGTGATACCCCTTTCCTTTTCCTGGTCCATCCAGTCCGTTGTTGCTGCGCCATCGTGCACTTCCCCTATTTTATGGATCATACCGGTATAGCGAAGTATGCGCTCAGTAGTCGTCGTTTTTCCGGCATCTATATGAGCCGCAATACCGAATTTTCTTTGAAATTTTAAGTCTGCCATTATATATAATTAAAGTATTTTCTTTTTGGTGCGCAAAGGTACCAAATTTTCCGCAATAATGCGTAAAACAGGCTGCCTGTTGTCCACTTATATAAGTCTCATGCATACATCCATATAGTTTGCGCTGGCTGCTTTTGTAAAGCGTATAATCCATGCAAAAAAAATCCCCCGGAAAGCGGGGGAAACAGGTAATATGAATGAATTCTGTTATATTCTGAAATGAGCAAAAGCTTTATTGGCTTCTGCCATCCTGTGTGTGTCTTCTTTTTTCTTGAAAGCTCCGCCTTCGCCCTTACTTGCTGCCAGGATTTCACCGGCCAGTTTATCGGCCATGCTTTTTCCGTTTCTTTCACGGCTATAACGTATCAGCCATTTAATGCTCAGCGAAATCTTGCGGTCGGCACGTACTTCTGCAGGAATCTGAAAAGTAGCGCCCCCGATACGACGGCTTCTTACTTCAACGGCCGGAGTCACATTATTCAGGGCCCTTCTCCAGATTTCATAACCGTTTTCATTGGATTGTTTGGAAACGCGGTCAATGGCATCATAAAATAGCCCAAACGCAGTATTCTTTTTACCCTGCCACATCAGGTTGTTTACAAAACGCGTAACCAGGACATCATTATATTTTGCGTCCGGAGCGAGTAGTAATTTTTTGGCCTGTGTTTTCCTCATGAGTTATTTGAAATTAAATTTTTATTATTTCTTAGCGGCTGGTTTTGCACCGGCTTTTTCCTTTTTGGTTCCATACTTAGATCGGCTTTTCTTACGATCCTTTACGCCTGCAGTATCCAATGATCCTCGAACGATATGATAACGAACTCCGGGAAGATCTTTTACACGGCCTCCACGGATCAGGACAATGGAATGCTCCTGCAGGTTATGACCTTCGCCCGGAATATAAGCGATCACTTCAATTTTGTTGGTCAGCCGCACTTTAGCCACTTTACGCAAGGCTGAATTAGGTTTTTTAGGCGTGGTAGTATATACACGGGTACATACACCGCGTCTCTGCGGGCAGCTGTCCAGAGCCCTGGACTTGCTTTTCGCGCGGATGATCTCTCTTCCTTTTCTAACTAATTGCTGTATAGTTGGCATTCCGAACCTGTTTGAATTTTGGGACGGCAAAGGTAACGGCCGGGCCGGGATTCTCCAAATTAATGTTGATCTTAAACTTTTACCAGCCAGCCATGTATATCGGGTCTTTTGCCTTCCCTGATTTCCGTGAGGATTTTCTTGGCTTCCGGAGCTACCTGGTAAGCCGCAACGTCCAGATACATGCTGTAATCCTTATATCGCAGTTCCTTAAGAGGAGAAATCGTGGCTGCGGTTCCCGAACCGAAGATCTCAGTTAGTTTTCCGCTGCGGTGCCCCTCAACAACCTCGTCAATATTGATTCTCCTTTCTTCTACTCTTAAGCCCTGTTCGCGCAGGACCTGGATCACACTGTCGCGGGTAACACCTTCCAATATGGTCCCTTCGTCAAGCGATGGTGTTACAACTGTTTTTCCAAAAACAAAAAATACATTCATGGTACCAACTTCCTGCAACCATTTATGCTCAAAAGCATCAGTCCATAAAACCTGGTCATAACCCTGGGCCCTTGCTTCAGAAGTTGCCTTGAGAGCTCCTCCATAGTTTCCGGCATTTTTAGCAAAGCCCACACCCCCCGGTGCTGCCCGTGTATATTTTTCTTCTACATAGATCTTCATAGGCGCCGCGTAATATGGCCCTGTGGGACTAAGCAGGATCATGAATTTATATGTTTCCGAAGCTTTTACTCCCAATGCAGCGTCTGTTGCAAACATGAAGGGTCGTATATACAATGAGTATTCTTCTTTAGCCGGAATCCATTCTTTGTCTATTTCTACAAGCTGACGCATGCCTTCAATAAAAATATCTTCTGGCACTAAAGGCATATCCATTCTCTCCGCAGAGATATTAAAACGTTTCAGGTTGTCATAAGGACGATAAATAAAAGCTTCCCCGCTTTTACTCCTGTAGGCTTTGATGCCCTCAAATATTGACTGGCCATAATGAAGGGCCATCAGGGAAGGTTCAAATGAAATTGGCTGATAGGGTTTGATGGAAACCATTTGCCATTCGCCGTTGGAATAATCTGCTTCCAGCATATGGTCACTGAAATATTTACCAAATGGCAGGTGATTGAAATCCATTTCATTCAGTCTGCTTTTCTTTACCCTGGTAACCTGTATATCCACCGTCTCCATCATAAATGCTATTTTTGATAATACAAAGAAACAAAACATTCCCGGAGCATACAAAACCACTCATCTTATATTTTCTTACCTTTTATGGGAATCAATCATATCCGGCTTTCTGCAGAATTAATAGCAGTTCTCTACCCTGAAACGCTGGTAACAGAAAATGGTCCGGATCCGGATTATCCTTTCTTAGGAAAAAATCTCCTTTCCATTTGTTTTCTGGTTAGTTACCCTGAAGATGAATTTATTCCCGATGACCAGCTTGTTTTTTTACAGAAAATCCTGATAGCCTGCAAACTCACTCTGAATGATATCGCTCTGATCAATACGAAACGGACTCCGGTGGAACTGCCGGTTTTGAAAACCCGGCTTCAACCCCGGATTATTTTCTTTTGGGGTACTTCGCCAGCTGTAGCCGGATCAAAACTAAATTTTCCTGATATGACAATTTCTACCTGGGAAAATATCCGGATTCTTCCGGTAATGGAGGCAGAATTGATGAGCAGGGATAATCCCGGGGGACTTGAATTGAAGAAGAATTTATGGATCGCCCTTAAAAAATTATTTAACCTGTGAAGCTGATTTTCGCAAGTAATAATGCTTACAAACTCCGGGAATTTCGTTCAGCTGTCGGATCAAAAATGGAAATTATCTCACTGGCTGAAGCAGGTATTCAAAAAGAAATTCCCGAACCTTTTGATACTTTAAAGGAAAATGCCAAAATAAAAGCACAAACCATCCACCAGCTTAGTGGTGGAGAAAATTGTTTCAGTGAAGATACAGGACTCGAAGTGGATGCCCTCGGCGGTGAGCCGGGTGTTCATAGTGCACGATATGCAGGAGAGCCCGTTTCTGCTGAAAATAATATCCGCAAACTTCTGAGAGCACTGGCTGATTCAACCAACAGACGTGCCCGGTTTATTACTTTGATTTGTTTGATACTGGAAGGCCGGGAATATTTTTTTGAGGGGCGCTGTGAAGGGCAGATTCTTCGTTCACCTGCAGGAACAGAAGGTTTCGGTTACGATCCTGTTTTTTTACCGGATGGTTCACATAAAAGTTTTGCTGAATTGAATGCGGAAGAAAAAAATAAATTCAGTCACCGGCGTAAAGCTGCCGACCTGCTGATCGCATATTTAAAAACAAGATTGATTCAATAAATTATATGTCCAGAATTAAAATCGATCTGCCCGAAACTTTTGTATTCAGCACATCTATTCCAGTCCAAATCACGGATCTCAATTATGGTGCTCATGTCGGGAATGATAAAGTCCTTTCTTTCCTTCATGAAGCGCGCGTCCGGTATCTTCAATCACTGGGATACACTGAATTCAATATGGAAGGGATTGGATTAATTATGTCAGATGCCGCACTTATATTTAAAAATGAAATGTTTTATGGGGACTCACTACTGATCAGTATTCAGCCAACAGAAGTCAGTCGAATGGGTTTCGAACTGGTTTATAAAATTGAAAAAAAATCGGAAGCACAATTACTCCCAGTGGCATTTGCAAAAACTACTATGATTTGCTATGATTATAGTCTGAAGAAAGTCGTCTCATTACCGGAAGCCGCAAGAAAAAAACTCAATACCTGACACATAATAAATGCATTAAGCCTTACGCGTTAAGCCTTACGCGTTAAGCCTTACCTTTCTTATTCCAGATATCCCAGCTGGCCTCTGCCTGTATCGCGAGCATATCGGCGCCGTTTTTTGTGCGCGCCCCCGCGAGTTCACCCTTTTCAAGAAATAAAGTTTTGGAAGGATTGTATACCAGGTCAAAAAGATAATGTCCCCGCCCTATCCATTGATATGGAATCGGTGGATAAACTTCTGTTTTAGGATGCATTCCCACGGGTGTGGTATTTATTATTAGGGGATGTGATTCCAGTATTTCACGACTTAGTTCTTCATAAGTTATCCGGCCGTCATGAAGCGATTTATTCCGTGTAACAAACAAATATTCAATGCCTGTTTTTTTTAGAACCCAGGCAACAGCCTTGGATGAACCACCGGTACCAAGGATCAGGGCGCTTTTATCAGCTATTCTTAATTTTTCCTTTAATGAATTTTCAAAACCAATTACATCAGTATTATATCCTGTAAGTTCTCCGTTTAAGATTTTAATACAATTACAGGCTGCAATTTCTTCCACTACCTGGTTTTTTTTATGCAGAAAAGAAATCACCGATTCCTTATACGGTATAGTAACGTTGAGCCCATTTAATTCCGGATCTTTTAGAATATCCGAAAGGGCAGATATCGAAGGAATTTCATAATTCGAATACGCGCAATCTTCAATGGATTCACGGTGGAATTTTTCCCTGAAATATTTTCCGGAAAAAGAATGGCCCAGCGGATAACCGATCAGGCCGAACTTTCTCATTTGACTTCCTTTTTATTCTTATCCAGAAAAAGATCAAATGTGTCTCCCCGTAGTCCTATACGCATTGCTTCAAGTGCAATCATTTCATTGGGAGCAATATTTCCCAGATTCACATTAGATCCTATGAGTTCAATAAAATATAACTGCTGTGATTTCTGCGGTGCTTCCCATAGAATTTTTTCTGAGGGAATTTTAGTTAGTATTTCCTGTACAAGTCCTTCGCGTACTTCACCGGTTCCTCTGTAGATCCCGACATTACCGGCTTCGCGGGCTTCTGCAATGACATATCTGGCACCCGCATCTAATTCGGCCTGCATAAGTTCAATCCATTTATATGGGGGAATGATATGAGCAGCATCCTTACTACCGACTTCACTAAGTACAGTTCCATATTGTGTAAGTCTTTCAATCAGCTTACATTTTTCTTTGTGATCAATGTCAACCGAACCGTCGCTTACTTCCATATAACCTACCTTGTAATCATTACAAATCCGGATATAGTCTTCCAGCTGGCCCCTGATTAAAAATGCTTCAAACAGGGTTCCTCCAAAATAGATGGGAATCCCGGCATCTCGGTATACCTGCAGTTTCTTCTGAAGATTCGGGGTAACATAAGATGTACCGAATCCAAGTTTAACCACGTCCACATAGGGTTCTGCAATGCTCAGGAAATTTTTGGTTTCTTCTATGCTTAATCCTTTATCCATTACCATGGTAATACCATGATTCCGGGGTTTGTTGTTTCTCTCCGGCATCTGACTCAGTGAAAAATTCATCGACAATAATTTCGTTTTGGAAATTCAGGAGGCGCAAAAATAAGGAAGATTTACCTTTTCCGGTAACGCGCGATCACATCTACAATAGATTGCGATTGAAGTAAAGACGGATTAAGTGCAATCATTTTCTTTAACAACTTCGGTGAGCGGGCCAATGCTTTGTCCAGGTGAATCAAACCTTCTTTTGACTTCCCCATGGCAAAATAAATGGCACTCATATAAAATGTGAGCAGTGGTTTTTCGCCTATTACCCGCATGGCCTGTTGCACCTGTTCCAACGCCTCCTTATACAGCTCGGCCAGGTACAGGCAGCGTACTAGCGCTTCCCAACCTGAAATATTTTTTTGTCTTAAACGCACAACGGTCCCGAAAGCCTGAATTGCTTCCCTGAATTCCATGAGCTGCACTTTGCATTCCCCAAGCGCCAGATGGTATTCGGGATGTTTGCCCTGAATTCGAATGGCAGATTCAAGTTGTTTAACTGCATTTGTCCACTGACCCTCGTTGAGGTAGGTACAGGCAATTTTATAAATCAATTTACTATCGTCCTGATTGAGATGGGAGGCCTTCCGGTAATAAAAACGAGCCTGTGCAAATTGTCTTTGTTTATCATAACAATGCCCAATGGCTTCATAAATAACGTCCTCTGGTTTTGAAAGTTCGAGAACCCTTTCCAGGCTCTCAATCGCTTCTCTGTATTTACGTAAACGGATAAACGCATCGCCCATATTACGGTAAGCGTAATCAAATTTTTCATCAATGGCTACCGCATATTTATAAGCGTCCACCGCTTTCTCATATAATTTCAATCCCTGGTAAGCAGCTGCGAGGTTAAACCAGGCAAGTTCCGAATAAGGATTTTCTTCAATTATATTTTGATGAAGGCGAATGCTTTCTTCATTTCTGCCGGTAAAATCGGTCCAGAAGCAAATCTTATATAGTGCTTCTTCATTTTCGCAATCCTGTTCGAGAATCCACCGCAAACAGTCAAATATTTTATCAAACTCCTCATAATCGTCGTATACGTCGGCGAGTTCAAAGAGTAGTTCGATCCTTTCTCTTCCTTCAAAATGATTGAGGGCTTCCTGTAATAAAACAACTGCTTTTTCCTGCTGATCCAACGCCAGATATGCATCTGTTTTGAGAATATAGAGGTTGATATCGTTTGAATCCAGTAGTTCCACCTTTTCCAGGACCTTGAGGGCTTCCGCATA
The DNA here is from genome assembly GCA_013287475.1 of Bacteroidota bacterium. GTDB lineage: Bacteria > Bacteroidota > Bacteroidia > Chitinophagales > Chitinophagaceae > Puia. The sequence goes on along the minus strand of JABDDT010000028.1, from coordinate 27,001 downwards.
TTTACGGGTTGCAATGAGCAGATCTGCTTTGCGGATATGAAGAACGGAAGAAAACGGGTATTGTTCAATCCCTATTTCCACCGCCTCCAGGGCATGGGGAAATTCTTCTTTTCCGTCATAATAGTCAATGATTTTTTCGAAACAATCTTCATCAAGAAAGCTGTGTTTCCGGCCATTTTTAAGTGCACTGTATTGTTTCAGCAATTCCCTGATCTCATCCTGCTCGGGTTGGTATGGATTTTCTTTCATTTAAGATGGTTATACTAAATTAATTTATAATCCCTTAACCACAAATTAATTATGCCAGGCAACGAGGGCTTTGTTTTATTCGTATTTGTTGGAATATAGGGGGGTTTTTCACAAAAACGGCACAGATTGTGTTAAAATAACCCGATAAAACCCTTTTTTAAGTTAAAGAATACTAAAATTTTTATTGTATCTTTGTCAGTGATGAATTCTCTTAATTATAAACCCTCTTTTCCAAACACGCTGCGTCTGACTGCAATGGGATTGTTTCTTTTTGCAGTAACAGCGCTTGCATTTGCAAGCAAAGGAGGCGGAGAAAAGAAAAAGCATCACGAATTTGAAAACAGCTTTACCCCGATTAATGCAGCTTCTTCATTTACATTGAAGAAAGCACCACTTTATAGCGGTAGTTCTGTTACTTTTCAACCTCAGAATAATAATCATATCTCGTTAAATGCTATGATTACTTATCAACGGGGAAATACAACGTTCATACTTCCTTATCAATACAAAGTTAATATCACTCCCGATATAGATTTCAGTACCAGGTCCAATCTACAGTTCCTGGGTGTTCGCATACAAATGCCCAAGTAAGCGCAAAGCCTAAAGCTCAAAGCCTAAAGCTTCTTTTAAGCTTAAAGCCTAAAACTTCTTTTTAGATCCTCGATCAGAAATTTTAAAGATTTACCCATTTCAAATTAATTATAGCTTTTGAATGAAGTTTTATTCAATATTAATCTTAGGCTCAAAATAATTTTGAGCTTTAGGCTTTGAGCTTTAGGCTTTAAGCTTATTGCGCTTTCAGTTTCAAACTTTCTTCATAAGTCATTTCCCTGTATCCGCTGGTAGGGATATCAAATTTAGATGCAGGCACCGGGTTGAGGTTGATGGATGAAAGGGAATATTTAATACGGAGATCCCCTTTTTTCATTTCATATTCCAATGGTAATCCATCCAGGTTTTTAAATGCAGGATCATAGCTTTTATTCGCCGGTATTAAATCCCGTGTATAGAAGACCGTTATCTCCAAACCATCGGGTGTGGATGCATTAGCACCCGTACAATTATATCCTGCAATGGTCTTTGTTTCATTAGTCTTTGTGAAATTCAGATTGAGAAACCGTTTATTTTTCTGATTCCAGTTTTCTTCATTCATCCGAATCAGAAGTTTCTGTCCATTCACTTCTTTGAGAAGTACACCGGTGCCGGATTTGGAATCAAAAATAATGACAGAAGAAAACAAATTGCTCGTCACTTCGGAACGATATAAATTTCCTTTCAGAAAATAGCCGGTTGTGGAACTAATTTTCTTATTTGAATCCTGCGTATTGGTAATTACTGAATTGTATAATAAACTGAGGTCGCCTACACGTTTTTGAGAATACCCCGCAAAAGACAGAATCAACAAACCAACCAATAGCCATTTTTTATTCATGACGTAAATTAACTATTAGTATCCACTCCCATACTCCCATACTCCCATACTTGTTTTATGACTTCCCCTTCGACTGCTGAATCTTTTTCTGTGCTTCCTGCATTTGCTCAAACCGCTCCTGCCATTTGGGTTTCGTTTTTGGTTTGGTTCGGTTTGCCTGAAGTTTAGCAAGGATTTTATCGTGGTCGATAATATAATTCTGAATTACAAATTGCAGGATCAGCGTTATCAGGTTGGAAACGGTGTAATACCAGGTCAGGGCTGCAGGCAACCGGTTGAAGAAAAGAAGTAACATCACCGGCATGATATATGGCATGTATTTCATGGCCGGATTGCTTTGATCGGGTGTCATACTCATGCCATAAAGCGATATCAGGAAGCTCGTAATAACTGCCAGTGTTGCGAAGAGGCTGATATGGTCCCCATAAGCCGGTATGGTAAAACCCATTTTCACCACAACATCATAAATGGAAAGGTCATGTGCCCATAAAAACGGCTGACCACGTAATGCTACATTAGAATTAAAGAAACTGAACAGGGCAAAGAATATAGGGATCTGCAATAATGCCGGTATGCAACCTCCCAGCGGATTAACACCTGCTTCTCTGAATAATTTCATTTGCTCCACACCCATTTGCTGTTGATCACCCCCTGTTTTTTTCTTAAGTATGTCAATCTCCGGACGAAGAGCTTTCATTTTTGCTCCACTCAGGTAGCTGCTGTATACCAGTGGAGATGTAAGAAGGCGGATGAATAATGTCAGCAATAAAATAACAATACCGTAACTGGCTACAAATTTATGGAAGAAGTTAAAAACCGGCATGATGATATACGTGTTGATCGGCCGCACAAAAGAATACATATCGCGGCCCAGATCTACAATACGATCCATATTCGGACCAGCTTCCTTCAGAATATGATAATCATTAGGGCCAAAATACCATTGAAAGTTAAGTGTGGCCGCTGCTCCCGGTAATTTTGTCTGAAGGTGCACATCGGCAATTCCCAGCATATTGGATGTATCTGAAACTTCCCGGTGCCATTGAATATCACCACCCGTAAAATTATTTTTTGCAATCAGGGTTCTGTTAAAAAACTGCTGAACAACTGACACCCATTGCACAGGTTTTTCAAAAGTTTTTTCTGTTTTTGATGAAATATAATCGAACTCATTGTCGGTTGAAAAGCAAACATTGGTCAGTCTTTTTTCATAATAAACATAAACCTGTGTTTTTTTCATTTCCGAATGCCAGTCGATGTTGAGGTTATTTTGAGAAAATAACTGACCGGCACCGGTAGTAGTTAGATTCCAGTCAACCAGATAACTGTCCGGATGAATTACAAACTGGTGTTCAATAGAAACTCCATTGGGTGCAGGAAGTGAATAGGTAATGATCTGTGTGCCATCAGCAGATTTTTCTATCCTGGCTTCATTGAAATACAAATCAGAGATCTGGGCAGTCTGATTCGAGGCAGTATTTATTGGATAACTCAGCCGGTTGCCCAGGCTGGAATCCATCAGTTGAACAAGACTGCTGTCGTATAATTTAAATTTCTTTAGAATGACTTCTTTCGGCTGACCTCCCTTATTACTGAAAACGATTTTCAGGAGATCGTTTTCAACCGTCATCAGCTTTTCACTACCACCAATCGCTTTGTTGAATCCTGTCAGTGAATCTCCCGATGCAACTTTAACCTTCACTGAATCCTGAACTACATGTAATGCTTCCTGTATCTTTTTCACGGCAGCAAGAGAATCAGCCTGTTGCAACTTTTGTCTTTCCAGCTGTTGGCTGTTTTTCGTGGCCGTGAACAAATAAATAAACAATAAGAGTCCCAACAAAACAAAACCGATAACCGTATTACGATCCATTCCCATTTTACGCTCCATTTAAGGAGTGCAAAGATAGGGGGATCTTAGTCTTTATGGGTAAGGCTTCCACCACCACTTGAATTAACTGACACCACAGTAGCAGTCCCTTTATAAGACACACTCCCTCCGCCGCTTGACTCTACACTTATTTGTTTATTCACGGTAAGTTCTGCATCACTTCCACCACTTGAATTAATTCTGGCAATATCGGTAACCAGGCCGTACCCTTTTAACCTTCCTCCGCCACTGGACTCTAAATTCAGGTCTTTAACCTTACCGGTAAGTTCCACACCGGATCCACCGGATTGTCCAATATTCAAACGATTGGCATTTAAATTTCCTTTTAAATTACCGCCGCCTGAAAGTTCAACCCTCAGGTCATCTGCAGTTATCAAACCTTTAAGGAAAATATCACTGCCTCCGGATGCTCCCAGAAATTTGAGATTGTTTAAGGAAACATAGGCTTTCATTTTAGCATTTCCCGACCCTTCATTGAAGTTATCCTCAAGATATATTCTCAGGACGCCATGAACCACTTCAGTAATGATTCGATCACGTAATTCGTTGGTCGATGCACTAACTGAAACAGATTCGGGGCCATTGCTGAGATAAAGGTCAATTCCATGGGAAACTTCCACGCCGGTAAATCCCGATACTTTACGCGTCTGCACATTGTCGGTCTGACTATAACCGGCAAGCAGGGTAAATATGGCCAGCCCGGTAAAAATGATTTTTTTCATGTTTTAATTTTTAAATAGATGATAGAAAGACAGGCGAAACCTAAAAATGTTGCATGGCTTTATTTTAATTTGATGTGATCAAAAGTGTGCCGGTTCCTTATATTTGTGTTGCCGGCGGAAAACCGGCTCAGTAAAGTTCCCGGGGTGCTGAATCCTCCTGCTGAAAGGGGAGTATAAGGCTGAGATAATACCCGTAGAACCTGAACAGGATAATGCCTGCGCAGGGAAGGTTGCTTCTTTTCCTCCTCTTTCGTTCGCATTTTCCAACTTTTCTGCCTTCATTCAAATCAGTTGGAAAATGAAATCAGTATTAATTCCCCTTGCTTTTATGTTTTTGGCTCTTCAAGCCTTATGTCAGTTCCCATCCAATAAGGACAGCCTGAATAAACAGGTAAATGATTCTATAAGAATAAAAAATCCCGGCCTGTTCCTTGATCCCGTTGAAATTACAGCGATCCGGGCGAATGATAAATCACCCTTTACAAAAGTCAACCTGGGAGTAGCCCAAATCGCAAAATTAAATAACGGTCAGGACCTTCCTTATATCCTTGACCAGACACCTTCAGTAGTTGTGAATTCTGATGCCGGAAACGGTATCGGTTACACCGGAATCTCGATCAGGGGCACCGATGCTTCCAGGATCAATATGACCCTGAATGGGATACCCTATAATGACGCAGAATCCCAATCAATTTATTTTGTTGACCTGCCTGATTTCGCTTCTTCTACCAATAGTATCCAGATTCAGCGGGGTGTGGGCACTTCTTCAAATGGTGCGGGTGCCTTTGGTGCAAGTATGAATTTTTCTACCAACGCATTCCTGCCCAATCCTTATGTTGAATTCAATAATAGTTTCGGATCATTCAATTCATGGAAAAATACGCTGAAGGCAGGAACCGGACTTATCGACGGTCATTTTACAGTCGATATGCGCCTCTCGCGAATAAGCAGTGATGGTTTTATTGACCGTGCCACAAGCGATTTGAAATCTGCTTATTTCTCGGCAGCATATATTTCAAAGAAAACTTCACTTCGCTTTAATATCATCATGGGTTCTGAAAAAACTTACCAGGCATGGAATGGTGTTCCAGCTGCTAAACTTTATGGTGACAGTGCTGTACTGGAACAGGAATACCTGGATAATTCCGGTTATCCGGGTGCACTGTATAATTCACCCGGAGATTCCGCAAATCTTTTTAATTCCAAAAGAAGGACCTATAATTATTTCACGTATTCAAATCAAACCGATAATTATATACAAAATCATTACCAGTTATTTTTCAACCAGGAAATCTCCAGTTCACTCCATGCCAATTTAGCCGCCTTCCTTACAAGAGGATATGGATATTATGAGGAATATATCTATCAGGGCTTTTACAGTGATTACGGTATTACAGGCCCGGTTTATGGAAATGATACAATTACCAGTACAAACCTCATCAGGCAGAGGTGGCTAAGTAATTATTTCTATGGCGGAATATATTCTCTCCAGTATCAAAAGAAAAATACTGACCTGGTACTGGGTGGCGGCTGGACCGAATACGACGGACAGCATTATGGAAATATCATTTGGGCACAGGAAGGCGGTATTCAGCCCGATTATGAATATTATAACAACCCGGCCAAAAAAACAGATTTCAATGTTTATATGAAATGGCAGGAGCAACTTGGAAAATGGTTCACCAGTTTTGTCGATCTGCAATACAGGCATGTATACTACAGAATAAATGGCTTTGATAATACCGATAGCGACACGATTATCAATAATTATAATTTCTTTAATCCGAAGGCAGGTTTATCCTATAACCGGGGCCCGTTGCAGGCTTATTTTTCATTTGCACGGGCCACGCATGAACCCAATCATGACGATTTTCAAACGGGGCTGAACCAACAACCGGTGCCTGAAACCGTCAATGATTTTGAACTTGGGCTTAATAAAAAAACAGTGGTTTACAATTGGGGAATTACCGCATATTATATGTTGTATAAAAACCAACTCGTACTCACGGGAAAAATAAATGATGTTGGCGAATATACCAGAACCAATACGCCCCAAAGCTGGAGGCTGGGGGTAGAACTGCAGGGAGGGATTAAACCGGTCAGCTGGTTTCAGGCATCCGGAAACCTGACCCTCAGTCAAAATAAAATTTCAGACTATACTGCTTATGTGGATGATTATGATAACGGCGGGCAGGTAAGTACCACATATAAGAAAACTGATATTGCGCTATCTCCAAATATTATTGCAGCTGCAACTATCAGCTTTTATCCGGTTAGTGCACTGGAAATTAGTCTTCCCGCTAAATTTGTTGGCAGCGAATACCTGGATAATTCAGAAAGTGAACAGAAGAAAATTTCAGATTACTATTTACAGCAGGTTCGAATTATTTATACACCCAAAATCAGAACAACCGGAGAAGTCAATTTTATATTTTATCTGAACAATGTGTTCAATAAAAAATATGAAGCAACAGGATATACCTACGGATACTATTCAGGCGGCGCACTGGTCAATGAAAACTTTCTGTTCCCGCAGGCTGGAACAAATTTTATTTTCTCCGTTAATATCAAAATTTAATAAGCCCAAAACCAAAAGCTTAAGACCTAAAACTTCTTTTTAGATCTCCAATTTTTAATTCTTAAATTATTAAATTGGCTTTAGGCTTTAAGCTTTGGGCTTTAGGCTTTAAGCTTTAAGCTTTCTGCCAGGCAAGCATTCCTCCCTGAAGATTTTTAGTATGAGTGAAGCCCAGCATATCGAGAATCTGGCAGGCCTGGCCGCTTCGGTTTCCGCTGCGGCAATAACAAATAAGCTCCTGTTCTTTCAAAGCCTCCAGTTCACCAATATCCATGGCCTGAATTTTACCCAGCGGTACCAGTATACCTCCGATATTGAATTCATTGTGCTCAGATATTTCGCGTACATCAACAAGATTTATTTTTTCTCCGTTTGAAAGACGATCCTTTAATTCGGCTACAGTGATCAATTGCATTTTTTCGGATTTGACAGGTAATTAATTTACTTTCTTAACCGCACTGCTATCAACAATACGTTCTTTTTTTTGAGCCGAGAGCCAAAGATCAATAATTTGTCCCTGCCGAATATGGTTTATCTGTTTCTCATAATCATAACGGTCAGGATTCTGGCGGTATACAAATGCATTCATTGTATCCGCAACATCAGCATCGGGCACCACAGATCCTACAATCAAACCCGCCTCACTGATCGAAGAACGGGCTTCCCTATAACTGAGACCAAAAAGATCCGGAACAATGAATTCAAGACCTACTCCATTTCCAAGTACCAGGGTAATCTCACTTCCCTGCTGGATTTTGGTGCCTGGTTTAATGCTTTCTCCCTTATATATCTGATCGAGTACGGAGTTACGTGCAAAATCCGGTTTAAATAGAGTATCTCCAAGTTTCAGGCCATACCGGCGCAGAACCATTTCTGCATTACGGAAGGTCATACTGAGCAGGTTCGGCATATCTACTTCAGGTGCCAGGGCACGGTTAATTGTCAGGTAAACCGTACGGTTTACTTTGACAAGGTTATCCGCTTCGGGAAATTGTTTAATAACCTGTAATGGGGGTATCGTATCGTTGTAAATCGAATCCTGGATCTGGATTTCAAAACCCTGGGATTCGAGCGTTTTCCTCGCCTCGTCTATGGATTGACCCACGACTGCGGGAATTTTCATCGTCTTCCCATGATGGGTTATAATGTCAAGTGAGCCCAGGAAAATGAGAAGAAGGACGACCAGAAATATAAATCCGGCCAGGATATTAACCCATAATGGTTTGCTGGTCAAAAATCGGAACACAGAGTTGGATTTAAATGGAAAGATAATATATCAGGTTCAGGATTTATTAGCCCTTGATAAAGCGTCTTCAATCAACGCTGAATAGAATTGTTTTAGTGTCCAACCTTTCGCTCTTACCTGTTGCGGAACCACAGATGCGGCTGTTTGTCCGGGCACTGTATTAATTTCAAGCATATAAGGCTCGCCCTTAGCTTCATTATAGATCATATCTATCCGTACAACCCCGTTACAGTTAAAGACCTGGTAAATTTTTTTGGCCGTACGTCTCACCTTCTCAGCTATGGCATCATCCAAAACTGCCGGGGTGGTTTCTTCCGAAAAACCGGGTGAATATTTCGCCTCAAAATCAAAAAAATCTTTATCAGTCTTTACTTCGGTAATTGGAAGTACTATTATCTCATCTATCGTTCGAAAAACACCAACAGTGAATTCCCTTCCGCTGATGAATTCCTCAACAAGGACTTCGTTATCTTCCTTAAATGCTTTCTTAAGGGCAGCATCAAGTTCTTCTTTCCTGTTTACTTTGGACATGCCAATACTGGAACCTCCATTATTTGGTTTTACAAATACGGGTAATGTGATCTTTCCGGCCAATTCTGCACCTGCGGGATTATCCTGTTTGAATAAATGAACGGAATTGGAAACACTGATTCCTGCAAAAGCCGCAACGGCTACCGTATAACGTTTATTAAATGTTATTGCAGAAGTAGCCGCATTGCAGGTAGTATATGGAAGATTCATCAGATCGAAATAACCCTGAAGTTTACCGTCTTCTCCCGGGGTACCGTGAATACCGATCAATACGGCATCGAACATAATTTTTTTACCATCTATCCGGAGGGAAAAATCATTTTTATCAACCTGAATCTTCTTCCCGTTTTTTCCGGGATGAAACCATTCAGCAGCTGTGATATCTATGCGGTATACATCATAAATACTTTTATCTACTTCAGCTTCCATCGTGATGGCGCTCTTATAAGAAACTTCTGCTTCGCTGGAATATCCACCGGTTACGAATGCAATAACCTTTTTCATGTATTGGGTTTAAATACTTGCCGCTATCAGAGATGCAGTTTTTCTTTTTTTGCCAGCAATTCTTCTACTGTTTCACGATACATTTCATCGGGGATACAAACATCTACAGGACAAACGGAAGCGCATTGTGGTTCTTCATGAAAACCCTGGCATTCGGTACATTTATTTGGAACAATATAATAGACATCTGCGGCAATTGGGCTGTTGCGCTGGTTGGCATCTATAACTGTGCCATCCATAAGTTTAAATGGTCCTTTTACGGATGAACCATCTGCAATGGCCCATTCCACACCACCTTCATAAATTGCATTATTTGGACATTCGGGTTCGCAGGCCCCGCAATTGATACATTCATCTGTTATCTTAATCGCCATAATATTGTTACAGTTTGGAAGTGAATAGATTTAATTTCGCATCATAAAGATAATCTGAAATATGGATTTGGAGAACCGGATCAGCCTGCTCGTAAAACTAGGTGAATTTATGCAATCCGGAGATGCAAACTGGGAAGCTGCTAAAACCAAAACTTTCCATCATAATCCATGGTTTATACCCGAATTTATTGAAAGAGCTGTAAATAATACCGTATCTCATTTTCTGCAACCGGAATTACTTGAAAAATGGATAAAGGATTATAATTTCCCTGCGCAAAATGATAGTCCTAAAAATGTAGGAATCGTCATGGCCGGCAATATTCCACTGGTCGGCTTTCATGATTTTATGTCCTGTTTTCTGAGTGGTCACAGGCAATATATCAAGCTGTCTTCCAAAGATCCCTGGCTTATTCCTGCAATCATAGATTTTCTAATAAAAAATAATCCTGCGATTGCTGAAGAAATTCAGATTACACCGATGTTAAAAGGAATGGATGCATATATCGCAACGGGCAGCAATAATTCTGCAAGATATTTCGATTATTATTTTGGGAAATATCCAAATCTGATCCGCCGTAACAGAACATCCATTGCCCTGCTGGAAGGTAATGAAACAAAGGAAGAACTCGGAAAGCTGGCAGACGATGTGTTTCTTTACTTTGGCCTGGGCTGCCGCAATGTTACCCGGATCCATGTTCCGGAAAATTACGATTTTATTCCCCTTTTACAGACTTTCAGAAAATACCAGTGGATGGCCGACCACCATAAATACAAAAATAATTATGATTATCGCCTTTCGCTTGCAATCCTGAATAAGCTATTTTACATGACGAATGAATGTCTGATCATGGTTGAGAATGAATCTCCCTTTTCGCCTATTTCCGTTTTACATTATGTCTTTTATAAGGAACAGAAAACCTGGTTGCCACCCGGTGAATCAGAAAACCTTCAGTGCATAGTAGGCAGGAAATACCTTCCCTTTGGGCAAAGTCAGGAACCCGGTCTTGAGGATTATGCCGACGGGGCAGATACCTTGAAATTTTTACAGTCGTTCTGAATCTATGTCAGCCATTGCATGCTAAAATTTCTTTTGTAAATTTGGGGGACTGCCATCTACGAAGGTCTTAGTAAATTATTTGTTAAACTGAACAGATGGTAATAACGTAAGAACATTCCAAACGTTACTTTGAAGTACAGAGTATGAACGATCAGGCATGCCATTTGACAGGTGTAATTCCTGATTACTTAAAAAAATAAAAATAATGAAATTGAAACAAGTTGCCGGCATTGTATTTATCAGTGCAGCTACCACCCTCATCAGCTTGTGGGGTTACAAACATTTTAATCCAAGTGGAAACACCTATGTATATGCTCAGGATTCCACCAAGGTTCCGGCGAATTACGCCAAGTTTTTTGATGGTGCGAAGTCAACCGGTCCGGCAGACTTCGTAGATGCTGCCAGTGCAGCAATTCCTGCCACAGTACATATTAGAACGAAAACTGTGCGCACGGTAAGTAATAACCTTCCAAGAAAAAACCCTTTCTCAGATCTTTTTGGAATCGATCCCAACGACTTTTTTGGAGATCGTTCCCGGTCTATGCCTGAAATGGGTTCCGGATCAGGAGTAATTATCAGTGAGGACGGTTATATCGTAACTAATAACCACGTTGTGGATGGTGCTGATGAAGTAACTGTTACACTGAGCAACAAGAAATCTTTTAAAGCTAAAGTAGTTGCAACGGATCCCAGTACCGACCTGGCCGTAGTTAAAGTAGAAGCAAAAGGATTGCCATTTCTTCTTTATGGAAATTCTGATGACGTAAAAGTCGGACAGTGGGTTCTTGCAATCGGATATCCATTGTCACTGGAAACAACTGTTACAGCAGGTATTGTAAGTGCAAAAGGAAGATCCATAGATATCAACAGCCGCCAAAGTGTTGCTCCTGTAGAATCTTTTATTCAGACAGACGCTGCAGTAAATCCTGGAAACAGCGGTGGACCCCTGATCAATCCGCAGGGACAGCTGATTGGAATTAATTCAGCCATTGCATCCCCCACCGGATCTTATGCAGGTTACTCGTTTACCATTCCGGTGAATATTGTAAAGAAAGTAGTTACAGATCTTGTCAAATATGGCACAACGCAAAGAGCTTACCTGGGTATAGAATATGCCCGTGATAATCTTAGCGATGACCAGAAAAAAGAACATGGTATCAAGGAAGATGCGGAAGGAGTGTATATTATGAATGTTCGTGAAAAAGGAGCTGCCGCAAAAGCAGGTCTAAAGGAAGGAGATCTGATTACCAAGCTGAATGGTATTCCTGTCAATACCGGTTCCGAACTCGTCGGCCAGATTGCAATTTATCGTCCGGGTGATAAAATCAAAATCGCATATAAAAGAAATGGGGCCGAATCTGAAGTTCTTGTAACACTCATGAACAACAGCGGAAACATGGACGTGGTAAAGAATTCTGCATTTGAAAAACTGGGAGCCGAACTTCAGCCGCTTCAGAAATCAGATGCAGCCAAACTGAATGTAAAAGGCGGTATCGTGGTTACATCTATAAGCGATAAAGGTTTATTCAGTAAAACAAGAATGGAAGAAGGATTCGTTATCCTGAAAGTAAATGGCCAGGAAGTGAGTTCAGTTGAAGAATTCCGTAAGATCGTTGAACAGGCAGGAAATGGATCATTGAAACTGGAAGGTGTTTATCCGGGTTATGATGGATCATTCACTTATCCTTTAAAATTGAATGACGAGTAAAGCTTAAGGCCCAAAGCGTAAAGCTTAAAGCCCAAAGTTTATAGCTCAAAGTTTAAAGATAATTTCCAATAAAAATGCGCTTCCTGAAAGGGGCGCATTTTGTTTTTATAAACACGCTTCATATGCCTCTCGTACCAATTGTTTGACTTTAGGCTCTACGTTACAGGTGTTAATCTTTACGCCTTCGGCTTTAGGCTTTAAGCTTACTTAACATAAACCTTGTATTCCCATGCATTCAACAACAGAGGCTGACCTGAAATAAAATCGGGTTTTTTTAAATCGAAAACATCTTTATATGATCCTGCCAGTGTGTGACCGGTAATAATGACAGACTGCATTTCTGCCGATAGATTTAAAATGACCAATACTTCATCCCTTTCAAAACGGCGGATAAAACTAAAAACACTATCGGCCCTTGTGTTTGAAAGAATCAATGCAGATCTTTTAGGATCCCCGCTTTTTAATGCCGGATTGTTTTTGCGAAGCTGTAATAAGGTTTTATAGAATTCAGAAAGCAAAATATTTCTGTCCCAGTCAATTTCATCCTTATCAAAAAATAGCAGGCGTTTTAAATTAGGTATTTCCTGTCCACTATAAATCATCGGTATGCCATCATAGAGACAACAGAAAACAGCAAAGGTCAGAGCTGCTTCACCCAATCTTTCATATTCAGTTCCGCTATGTGAATTTTCATCATGATTCGAAGTAAAGTAGGTCCTGATCGCTCCTGGCGGAAACTGATGTTTATAATAATATAAAACCTGGAACAGACCCTGCATATCGCTGGATTTTTTCCAGTATGCTTCCATGATATGTATCATCTTCCAGGTATAACTCAGATCAAAAACTTCATGGTACATTATCTCTTCACATTCTGCCAGCCAGAATAAGGGTTTTATACGGTCGAGTACCTTTCTGGCCTCTTTCCAGAAATCCAGGGGGACCAGCATGGCCATATCACAGCGAAATCCATCGATATTACAGGTTTCTACCCAGAATTGCATAGCCCTGATCATTTCAAGGCGGAGTTCACGTTTATCGTAATTGAGATCTATTACATCAGCCCAGCCATGTGCATCATAAAATGCACCATCTATATTTTTTCTGTAAAATTCCGGATGTTCAGTAGTCCAGATATGATCCCATCCTGTGTGATTAGCCACCCAGTCGATAAGTACTTTGAATCCATATTCGTGTGCCCGCTCCACAAGCCATTTAAAATCTTCCACTGAACCAAATTCCGGATTGGCATTCATATAATCGGAACATGCATAGTAACTACCAAGCGTTCCTAACCGGCCTGATTTGCTGATAGGTGTAACAGGCATGAACCAGAGAATTTCAATTCCCATATCCCGCAGCCTTTCAAGATGCGCAGCAAAAGCACGGAAACTTCCTTTCCTTGTATACTGACGAAGATTCACTTCGTAAATATTCGAATCAAGTGCCCAGCTGACGGTATTAAATTCTCCGTTCATCCAATTCTCTTTGAATCTGAAAGATACGAATCAAGCTTAAAGCTTAAAGCTTAAAGCCTAAAACCCAACGCTTAATGCCTAACGCTGAACGCCGAACGCTTTTTAAATTTCAGTTATTAATAAAATTTCTTAAGTATTAAATATTCACCGTTAACAATTAACCAATGGCAATTAACAATTAACTCCGGCTTCCTAACTTCGCTTCAACAATGAAAACGTTCGAGGTTCCATACATCTACCGCAGTCCACTCATCACCGCAATTAAAAATAAACGCCGTGCGGACGACAGGATGAAAAAAGATTTTTCGCCAACCATGCTTGATTTTGGACCACTTCAGATTTACCTCGCACGGCATTTCGGATTTTGTTATGGGGTTGAAAATGCAATTGACATTGCTTTCCGGACAATAGAAGAAAATCCTGGTAAAAATATTTTTCTGCTTAGCGAAATGATTCATAATCCCCAGGTAAACCTGGATCTGAAAAACAGGGGAATCCGGTTTCTCCAGGATACCGGTGGAAAACAATTGATTCCATTCGAATCCCTTGTCTCTTCTGATATTGTTATTACTCCTGCTTTCGGTACCAGTCTCGAGATTGACGCTTTATTAAAATCAAGAGGCATACATACTGAGAACTACAATACCACCTGTCCATTTGTAGAAAAAGTCTGGAACAGGTCGGGCCAGATTGCAGAAAAGAAATTCACCGTTATCATTCACGGTAAACCCGGACATGAAGAAACACGCGCTACTTTTTCTCATGCAGCAGCGGTGGGGCCTGCTCTCATCATTCGGGATATGGAAGAAGCAAAGATGCTGAGTCATTTCATTAAAAAAGAAAAGGATTCCGGTGAATTTTATAAATTTTTCAAAGACAGGGTCAGTAACGGATTCGATCCGGTAAAAGATCTGGAAAGGATAGGTGTAGTGAATCAGACTACGATGCTGGCTTCAGAAACACAGCAAATAGCTGACTTTTTAAAACAGGCTATCCAGGAAAAGTCGCGCTTCAACAATGAAAATTCTTCAGAAAGTTTTGCGGATACCAGAGATACCTTATGTTATGCCACAAATGATAATCAGTCAGCTGTTTCAGCAATGCTTTCTACAAATGCTGATATAGCTATTGTTGCTGGCGGGTATAATTCTTCCAATACTTCTCACCTGGTGGAATTATGCGAAAGAAAACTTCCCACTTACTTTATAGAAGATGCAGGAAAAATGATTTCAGAAAAATCAATAATGCATTTTGATCTGCATAAAGATACCAGCATAACAGAGAAGGAATGGCTTCCGGTGAAAAGACCACTTCGGGTACTGCTGACCAGCGGCGCTTCCTGCCCCGACGCTATTGTTGAATCTGTAATAAATAAACTATGTGATTTTGTTTCCGGAAGTAAACATCCGGATCAATTGATTGAACAATTTAGATAAGCTCAAAGCTTATTTCATCTTGAATCCGTCCAGAAATTTTGTATTGAAATTTCCACTACGGAAATTCGGATCTTTCATCAGTTGCAGATGGAAAGGAATGGTTGTCTTTACTCCTTCAATCACATATTCCATCAGCGCACGGTGCATCGTATCGATCGCCTCACTGCGTGTTCTTGCTACAGCAATGATTTTGGCTATCATGGAATCGTAATAAGGCGGGATAGTATAACTGGCATACACATGCGAATCGACGCGGATACCATGTCCCCCGGGTTGATGCAGGGTAGTAATCTTTCCGGGGGATGGACGGAAATCATTATAAGGATCTTCCGCGTTGATACGGCACTCAATGGCGTGGCCCTGCGGTTCATAATTCACACCGCTAATGGTTTCACCTGCTGCAATTTTTATTTGTTCTTTTATAAGATCAAAATTGACCACTTCTTCCGTTACACAATGTTCCACCTGGATACGTGTATTCATTTCCATGAAATAGAAATTCCTGTGTTTGTCAACCAGGAATTCAACCGTACCTACGCTTTCGTAATGTATCGCAGATGCAGCTTTGATAGCAGCTTCGCCCATTTTGTACCTTAGTTCCCGCGTCATAAACGGTGAAGGTGATTCTTCCACAAGTTTCTGATGACGTCGCTGAATGGAGCAATCTCTTTCACTCAGGTGGCAAACCGTACCATACTGGTCACCGGCGACCTGGATTTCTATATGACGGGGTTCTTCGACAAATTTCTCCATGTATATACCGTCATTCTTGAAAGAAGCGCCGGCTTCTGCTTTTGCGGAATCAAATGCACGTTCCAGTTCCGATTCATTCCATACTACACGCATACCCTTACCTCCCCCGCCCGCAGTTGCTTTAAGAATGATGGGATAACCCGTTTCATTCGCCACAGCCCTGGCATGACCAATGTTCTCGAGTAAGCCACCTCCTCCCGGAATAACAGGTACACCCGCCTTGATCATTGTTTCTTTCGCCGTAATCTTATCACCCATGGAATTGATCATGGATGGAGTGGGCCCAATAAACTTAATACCATGTTCACCACAGATTTCAGCAAACCGTGCATTTTCCGCCAGAAAACCATATCCTGGATGTATCCCGTCCGCATTGGTAATCTCCGCGGCAGCCATGATATGTGGAATATTCAGATAAGAATCCGCACTGGCAGGTTTACCGATACAAACCGCTTCATCAGCAAATTTTACGTGTAAACTATCTTTATCAGCTGTGGAATAAACGGCTACTGTCTTTATACCCATCTCGCGACAGGTGCGGATGACACGTAATGCAATCTCTCCCCGGTTAGCAATTAATATTTTCTTGAACATTGAACTTTTTAGAATTTGGTCCGCCAGCTGGCGGATAGAAACCTGGGAATATAAATGAAGAAATGAACACATGCTTCAAATCTTCAGGATCCCAAATTTTAAAATTAACTTGGATCTACGAGGAAGAGGGGTTGATCAAACTCAACCGGTGATGCATCTTCTACAAGCACTTTGACAATTTTCCCTTTTACTTCACTCTCGATCTCATTAAATAATTTCATGGCTTCAATTATGCAAACCACTTTCCCGGGTTCGGTTTCATCGCCAACATTTACAAAAGAAGGTTTATCCGGAGCAGAGCTTCGATAAAAAGTGCCAATCATAGGACTTTTGATCGTTATGAGGTTATCAGGTGCTGGTTCAGCCTGTTTTGATTTTCCATTTGCTGCTGTGGAACTTACACCTCCGGATGCTGAAACAGCTGGCGCTGAATATATGGGAGCAGATTGATTCGGTTGGAACGGTGCAGCTATCACCTGCTGGATATGTTCCTCTTTTTGTTTTACTGTTATTTTAAATCCTTTTTCTTCAATCGTTACTTCACCGATATTCGATTTGTTGATCAGCTTGATCAACTCCTGAATCTGTTTAAAATCCATCAGTTATGGCGTTTTAATTTTTAAAAAGGAAGACTAAGATAAGTGTTATTCTTTCACCCTTTCCACATATTCACCTGTTTTTGTATTAATGCGGATCAATTCCCCTTCATTTACAAAAAGCGGTACGTTTACTGTTGCCCCTGTTTCTACTTTGGCAGGTTTCAGTGTACGGGTAGCTGTATCTCCTTTCATGCCAGGTTCGGAATAAGTAACTTTCAATACAATCTTATCAGGAAGTTCCACGCCCATGGGAGTATCTGTTTCAGTATTCATTAGTACCGTAACCTCCTGACCATCCTTGAGGAATTGTGGTGCATCCACCAGGTTTTCCTGCAATGCTATCTGTTCAAAGGTTTCTGTATCCATGAAATTATAACCTGAATCATCTTTGTAGATAAACTGATAACCTTTTCTTTCTACACGAACAGGAAAAATATTGTCGCCACTGTTCCAGGTTTTTTCAATGCTCCGGTTATTATCCACTCCTTTTAATTTAGCCCATACTTTTGCTGCGGCCCTCGCAGTTTTATTTTCTCCAAAGTCCACCACTGAATATAGACTGCCATCCAATTTAATAATAAGTCCCCGACTGATGTCTGCTGTATTTGCCATGAATGATGATTAAATGATTGCCCTAAAGGGCGACAAAACTAATGGTTTTTAAACTTCTGCGCAAAGTAGCCCATTTTGAAATTATGAGCGTCGCGTATTTTCCTTTATTTTTATGAAAATATCCATTATGAAGGGTGTGTTGATTGCAGCTCTGGGACTTTTTTCATTGTATTCCGTTCAGGCGCAAACGCCTTCCACTCTGCCGGAGGCGCCCTACCTGAAAAATCCGGGGTTTCCGCCCATCCGATTATTGCAGGTTGACAGCGTACATTTTGTTACGAAGGATGATATAAAAAAAAATCATAAAATCCTTCTCATGTTTTTCAGCCCTGAATGTGAACACTGCAAACACCAGACTTCGGATATACTGGCGGACTTCAGTAAATTCAAAGACATTGAAATCGTCATGGCCACTTTTCAGCCTTTCGATGAAATGAAAACATTCTATACTTATTACAGAATAGGAGATCATTCAAATATTCTGATGGGAAGGGACGAAAAATATATGCTTCCTCCTTTTTACAGAATGAAAAGTCTGCCGTATCTGGCTCTCTATGATAAAAAAGGCCAGTTTATCACCAGCTTTGAAGGAAATCAGAAAGTAGACACTATCCTGAACGCTTTTGAGGGGAAAACGAAATAGGGATATGGGTTATGAGTTATGGGCTATGAGATATGTGTTATGAGTTGATCTAAATAATATTTAGAGTCACAACAAAACCCATAACTATAATTCATAACCCATATCTCATAAATCATATCTCAATAACCCATATCTCATATCTAATATCTCATAACCCATAATCCATAACCACAATTGAATGTCGCACCCTAACTTTGCCACGCTTTAAATTATCATCAAACGTTTTAAATAATTTCCGATGAAAGTTACTGTTGTAGGTGCAGGCGCCGTAGGTGCAACCTGTGCTGATAATATTGCCCGTAAAGAACTTGCAGAAGAGCTCGTATTACTCGATATCAAAGAAGGACTTTCGGAAGGAAAGGCCCAGGATATCATGCAATCTGCAACCCTTTTGGGTTTTGATACCCGGGTAAGCGGCAGTACAAATGATTATTCAAAAACATCCGGCAGCAGGGTTGTTGTCATTACTTCAGGGCTCCCCCGTAAACCCGGCATGACAAGGGAAGAACTTATCGGTACGAATGCAGGTATTGTGAAAAATGTTACAGATAATATTCTGAAATATTCGCCTGAAGCTATTCTGATCATCATCAGTAATCCGATGGATACGATGACATATCTTACTTTAAAAGCAACAGGCTTACCCAAGGAGAGGATCATCGGAATGGGAGGCACGCTGGATAGTGCAAGATTTAAATATCAGCTCAGCCAGCATCTGGGATGCAGTCCTGCAGATTTAAACGCCCTTGTAATCGGGGGTCACGGAGATACCACTATGATTCCCCTGATCCGGTTTGCTACTTGGAACAGTATTCCTGTTACCAAACTTCTTTCCGAAGAAAAACAAAAACAAATCGTCGCTGACACAATGGTTGGCGGCGCCACCCTCACCAAACTTATTGGAACATCTGCATGGTACGCACCTGGTGCGGCAGGTGCAGCCCTGGTGGAATCCATTGTAAGGGATGAAAAGAAACTATTTACCTGCTGTGTTTCCCTGGATGGTGAATATGGTCAGAAAGATATCTGCCTGGGAGTACCTGTTACGATCGGAAAAAACGGATGGGAAAAAATCATTCCTTTCGAGCTCAATGCAGACGAAAAAGGATTATTTGTAAAAAGTGCTGATGCTGTGAGAAACATGAACGACGTTCTTGCTACGCTGAAAGCTTAATGCTTTTCAAAGCCGAAGGCTTAAAGCTTAAAGCCCAAAACTTTTCCAAGCTCAAAGCCTAAAGCCTAAAGCCTAAAGCCTAAAACCAAAGCGATTATTAAAAATTTAAAATTCGGAGATCTAAAAAGAAGTTTTAGGCTTTGGGCTTTAAGCTTTAGGCTTATTAAGTCTATTGACAATATCAACCCCTCATATTACCTTTACCCTTTCTTTACATTTTCCCTAATTTTATCCTCGTATCCGGCGAAAAGTCGCATTGAATCCAACGTTATAACAACCCGTTATTCGTATGCGAGGAATAGTGATTTTGACGGTCTTATTGTTTTCAGGTTCAGGGTTACTGGCCCAGAACGACCTGGCATTTAAAGGCCATGATCCGAAAAAAGACGCCAACCTGAATCCTTATATCAACAAAGAAATTAACCCGGATAGTAATCTTTCCATCAATCCGTCTTCAAACTGGAACATGAATCCCCTGAAGGAAAATTCAGTGAATCCAACTTTGAATTCCGCCATAAATCCCATGATCAACATGCAGCTGAATCCGCAATCGAATGATGTGCTGAATCCGGTGATCATGAAAGGACTTCGGCCTTCCACAGGTACCTGGAAGGGCTTATTTTTATTTAATGATTCGAATCAGATCTTTGGATATATTTCAGTGGCCACTCAAAACGTAATGCTTTCCTTTGACAACAGTGGCACCTGGAATGGATATTATGTGAAAGCCGGCAGGATGATGTACAATTATTTTACGCTTTTCGGAGTATGGACAGGAATGTTCCTTTGTTTCGATAGCCAGTCCGGATACAACCTGTTTGACAAGTCAGGCAAATGGACGCATATTCATGTTAAGTAAAACCCGGATATTAATTGTATTTTGAACCACCGACCCGACCCAAAGTTCTTTAGAACCATAGAAAAATTACGAATGAAAAAAAATTTACTCCCGTGCCTGCTCACTGCATTTTTGTTTCAGGCCCATGTTTACTCCCAGGCCCTGAATAATAATCACGATCCAAAAGTGGATATTAACCTTAGTCCCACATTCAACAGTACGATAAATCCGGAAAAAAATTCAAATATCAATCCAAAATATAACTGGAATATCAATCCAGCCCATAACAATGATATCAATCCCGAATTTAACAGTACCATCAACCCGTTAAATCATTATGAATTGAATCCGGATGTGAACAAAACATTGAATCCGATGTACCATAACGAATATCATCCTAAAAACCCATCCTGGAAAGGTTTGTACATTTTTAACAATACCGACGATCTTATAGGTTATATTTCCGTTGCAACACAACAGCTCATGCTGACATTTGATTCAACAGGAGAATGGACAGGCTCGTATGTAAAAGCTGCTACTGGAATTTATAATCATTTCGATGTGAAAGGAGTTTGGGACGGAAAATATTTATGCTTCGACTCCATCGTGGGATATAATGTTTTCAATAAAGATGGCACGTGGACAGGACAACATATCAAATAGCCGAGAGCCGGGCCTGGATCTGAGCAACTACTTTTTCCGGATCAATCTTTTCCATGCATTTAAAGTGACCCAGGGGGCATACGTCATATCCTATTTTTGAACAGGGTCTGCACCAGAGATTTTTTATTTCAATGATTTCATAAGGAAGATTTTTGTCCGCTCCATCCACTCGCTCCAAAAAATTGCTGCCATAATAAGGATACATCCCAAATTGCGGTACGGTATTTCCCCATAAAGAAATAACAGGCCTTTTATATGCAGCAGCAATATGCATAAGTCCTGTATCATTGGTCACAACCAGTTTTGCACGGCGGACCAGGTCGGCAGATTCATTCAAACCAAATTTTCCACAGGCATTATAAATTTTAATCTTATCAGATGCTGCAATGCGATCACCTTCATCAGCATCTTCGAGTCCCCCGAGTAATATAATGGGATGATCCAGTAATTCACAGAGTTTTTTCACATGATGGAAAGGATATTTTTTAGTGTTTAGGGCAGCGCCAATCACTACGCCAATATATCCCGCTGAATGCGAAGTGGGTATATCTGATTCATTGATGATATCTTCCTTCGCAATAAAATAATCCAGCCCCGCTCCGTCATTTTTTACACCAAAGTCACTTACTGTATTCATGTAACGATCTACAATATGCAGGTCAGGAAGAAGGTTCCATTTTAAATTCGTATAGATCCATTTCCTGACATTGAGTTTATCGTATGAATAGGATTTGACTTTCAATGCATCCTTCACTTTCATTGAACGAAGATTATGATGCAGGTCAATAATAAAGTCGAAATTTTCTCTTTTTAATTCTTTGATAACCGCCAGAAGGCTTTGTTCAAGGAAGTGAACTTTATCAATATAAGGATTGGAAGAAAGGATTTGCAGATAAGTCGATTTGGTGAGATAATGAATTTCCGCATCGGGAACCTGTTTTTTAATACACCTGATAACAGGCGTAGTTAGAACAATATCACCTATGGAAGAAAAGCGGATGATCAGGAATTTCATCAATAAAAGTATTTGCAATAAAAATAAGGCGCGAAGATAGGGATTCGGACTACGAAGACCAGAACAGCGCTATAGTTCGATATAATTCAGGTCTTTATGAAAGGTTTCTTCCGTAAAGTAAAATGCTGTAAAAGTTATAAGCATCACGATGATCCCGGTTATAATTCCACTTCCGACAAGGGTCCATCCCCAGTTTTTTTGAAAGAGATTCAGGAAAAGCAGGTTCAGAAGGGGCAATGATCCGCGTACCATATTGGGAATGGTGGTTGCTGCAGTTGCGCGCAGGTTGGTTCCAAACTGCTCAGCTCCCATTGTCACAAAAATGGCCCAGAATCCCGTGGAAAATCCCAACATGGCACTAAAGAAATACATGGTGGAGTCCTTATTATTAATCGGGGAGAAAAATAGAAATCCGAATATCAGGCAGAGGATATAGAACACCAAAAGACCTTTTTTTCGGCTTTTAAACCACTGGCAAATAAACCCGACCAGGATATCGCCTATCGAAATGGCAACATAGGCAAACATGATAGACCGTCCTGAATCAAGGCTTGTACTTCCATACATAGATTTTGCAAATCTGTCACTCTGATTTATCAGTATCCCGATAACATACCAGGTAGGGAGCCCGATCAGGATTGCGTTCAGATATTTCCTGAAACGCCTGGCATTGGTAAAAAACATAAAAAAATTGCCTCTTGAAACTGCCCGCTGTTTTACTTCCATGAACATACCCGATTCAGCAACGCTGATCCTCAATACAAGTAAAACCATACCCAGCACCCCGCCAATCTTATAACATAATCTCCAGTCTTTTGTAAACTGATAAGTATAATATGCCACAACGGCTCCAATGAGCCCAATACCTGCTACCATGGAAGTTCCAATACCTCTTTTTTCTTTTGGAAGAAGTTCGCTTACCAGGGTGATGCCGGCACCTAATTCACCGGCCAGGCCCAGACCGGCTACAAAACGACAAAGCGCATACTGATCCACAGTATGGATATAGGCTGTCAGAAAATTGGCTACCGAGTAAAGTATGATGGACCCAAAAAGAACTGAGAGCCGTCCTTTCTTATCCGCCAGCATTCCCCAGCAGATACCTCCCAGCAGCAGGCCAATCATTTGCCAGTTAATCACCCGGCTACTGTCGGCCAGCAGGCTGGCATCCGTTGCGCCCACCTGTAGCATGGACTCTTTTTTAACCACTGTAAAAAGCAGGAGGTCGTAGATGTCAACAAAATAACCCAGGGCAGCAACGATCACCGCGAGACTGAATAAACCGGTATTACGTTTAACAACTGGCAGGTTCATAATTAAATCTCTTCCGTATTTGAACTTGGTTTTTTACCAAAAAACATTTTATACAATACGGGCAGCGTAGTAATTAATACAATGCCGATTACAATAATTTCAAGGTGTTTCTTAAGATCAAAATTAAATTTCTTTATAAAGAATTTATCCAGGTAATGGCCTGCAAATAACATGAGGAATACCCAGGAAACACAACCAATCACATTATAAAGCATGAATTTCCTTTTTTCCATCTGTACGATACCCGCAACGATTGGAGCAAAAGTTCGTATAATGGGCAGAAAACGTGCAAACACAATAGCCTGCCCACCGTGTTTATCATAAAAGCCTTTCGCGTCAAAAAGATATTTTTTCTTAAACAGGAAACTGTCTTTTCGCTGAAACAGATAATGCCCGCTTTTTTTGCCAAACCAGTATCCCACCATATTTCCAAGTACTCCGCAAAAAGAAACCAATATCCAGAGAATGATGATATTCATGAAATCACTGCCGGTTCCTCCGGGAATCAGTTTATCTATAAGTTTCTGGCTATAAATACCCGCAACGAAAAGCAGACTGTCACCCGGAAGAAAAAAGCCAACCATCAGGCCCGTTTCAGCAAAAACAATAAAAAGCATTACCCAGAGACCGCCATTATTAATATAAAATTCCGGGTTAAGCAGGTCCCTGAAAGTGATTGCTAAAAGAATATCCATAGTGAAGCTTTATGCACGGACCACGTTTTTAACAGGACCGGTCGCCAAATTAAGATTTAAAAGCAAATAATGAAATGAAAAGGGGACTTCATGTTTCCAATACCCCTTCCATTTTGCATATTACAGCTGAAGCCAGACTATTTCCTACCACATTCGTAGCGCTTCTGGCCATGTCCAGTATCTGATCTATTCCGAGCAGGAGCAATAAACCCTGTTGAGGAATATGAAACATGGAGAGAGTTCCTGCTATAACGACCATTGCAGCGCGTGGCACACCTGCAATCCCCTTACTTGTAAGCATCAGCACCAACAGCATGGTGATCTGCGTACTGAACGAAAGATGCATTCCATAAGCCTGCGCAATGAAAAGAGATGAAAATCCCATATACAACATACTCCCGTCCAGGTTGAATGAATATCCCAGTGGCAAAACAAAACTTACAATTTTCCTTGGACAGCCTGACTTCTCAAGTTCTTCAATAAGCCGGGGAAAAGCCGCTTCAGAACTGGCTGTTGTGAATGCCAGTAAAACCTGATCTTTTACGTTTCTCAGAATTACAAAAACTTTTTTCCCGATCCATAAATAGCTGATGCCCGCCAGCAGCAACCAGAGCAAAAGAATACTCATATAAAATACCAGGATAAATTTCCCATAGGTAATTAATAATTCAGGTCCCTTCAATGAAAGAATGGCTGATACAGCAGCAAAAGCAGCAATGGGTGCAAAATTCATTATATAACCAGTTATTTTCAGAATAATGTCGGTTAACGAATCCAGCGCCCTGATGAAAATTTTCCCTTTTTCACCAATTGCTGCAGTAGCAATTCCGAAAAAGATTGCAAATACAACGATCTGCAATATTTCATTGTTGGTCATTGCTTCCGTAAAACTTCTCGGAAATACATGTGTGATAAAAGTTTTGAAAGTAAGAGGTCCATTTTCGAGATGCCCTGCTTCGGAAACGTCAGGTACCGGAAAGTGCAGATTATTACCGAGATTCAGGATATTCATTATAAGCAGGCCCAATATCAGGGATATGAGAGATGCGCCCAGGAACCATACAAGTGTTTTTGCACCGATTCTGCCAACTGCCTTCGTATCACCTAATTTGGCAATACCTGTTACCAGGGTCGAAAAAACAAGAGGGGCAATAATCATTTTTATAAGCCGCAGAAAAATATCTGTCAGTATGGACATGCCATCTGAAAAATGTTCAACCCAATAGACCCCTGCCGTATAATGAATCAACAATCCGGCTGCAATGCCTGCAAGCATCGCAATAATAATCCATGTGGTTAGTCCGGGTTTTTTCATGATCTTATTTACTCTGCAATGTAAAGAAAGCTTGAGGCTTAAAGCACAAGGCGAAAAGCGTAAGGCGTAAGGCTTAAGGCTTTTAGCTTTACGCTTTAAGCCTTAAGCCTTCAGCATCACGACTTATTAAATTGCACAGCGAATAGAATATTTGTTTACTTTACAAGCTTTATAATTATCATTCCTAATCAAAATAGGCTTATGAGCTTGTTCAGAAAAAAGACTTTAAATTCTCTTTTAGCCCAGGCCGCTGATTCTGAAAAAAGCCTGAAAAGAACCCTTGGTCCCGGGAATCTTATTGCTTTGGGTATCGGCGCAATTATTGGCGCCGGTTTGTTTGTGAGAACTGCAGCCGCTGCCGGTGGTCACGCTGGTGCTGCTGTTACCGTTTCATTTATCGTTGCAGCTGTCGGATGCGCTTTTGCCGGTCTCTGTTATGCAGAATTTGCATCTATGATCCCAATTGCGGGCAGCGCATATACATATGCTTATGCAACCATGGGTGAAATCGTGGCCTGGATTATCGGATGGGCCCTCGTTTTAGAATACGCCCTGGGCGCTGCAACAGTATCCATTGCCTGGAGTGAGTTCCTCAATAAATTATTTGATAACAGGATACCTTATCAGTGGTGTCATTCACCCTTTGAAAGTTTACTGGATTCACATGGTGTTATGCATCACGGCATTTTGAATATCCCATCTTTATTTATTCTACTGGCACTTTCCCTTCTGCTCATAAAAGGCACACAGGAATCTGCAATTGTGAATTCGATTATCGTGATCGTGAAGGTATCCATAGTTTTACTGTTCATTGCAATTGGCTGGCAGTTTATCAATCCTGCAAATCATCATCCGTATATGATACCGGCAGATGCCAAACCCGCCATTCTCCCTAACGGAAATGAATATACGTATACTAACTTTTTCCGTCACGGCTGGGGTGGTGTCCTGCGCGGCGCAGCCATCGTATTTTTTGCTTTTATAGGTTTCGATGCCGTATCAACTGCTGCGCAGGAAGCGAAAAATCCTAAAAAGGACATGCCAGTCGGGATTCTTGGATCTCTGGTTATTTGTACAATATTATATGTGTTGTTTTCCTGGGTTTTGACTGGAGTTGCTCCTTATACAGATTTTGTACGTGCTGGCAAAGAAGCTTCTGTTGCTTATGCAATTGAAACCTATATGACGAATTATCACTGGCTTGCCAAATGGGTTACAGTCGGAATCCTGGCCGGCTTTTCCTCTGTTATCCTGGTAATGCTCCTGGGTCAGAGCAGGGTATTCTATTCTATGTCATGTGATGGTCTGTTGCCTAAAGTATTTTCAGACCTGCATCCTAAATTCAGGACTCCTTATAAATCAAATACGTTGTTATTTCTTTTTGTCGGATCTATTGCCACACTTTTACCGGGCGATATAACCGGCGACCTGACAAGTATCGGAACATTGCTTGCCTTCGCATTGGTTTGTGTCGGCATTATTATAATGAGGAAAGCCGATCCGGATCATCCGCGTCCATTCAGAACTCCATTGGTACCTCTGGTGCCAATTCTCGGAGCGCTTTTATGTATTGCCATGAT
>JABDDT010000027.1:443-36125 GCA_013287475.1 Bacteroidota bacterium | reverse complement strand
AGTCTGTTTCTAAATTTTTCCTGTCATCCTTTCTATTCTTGGCAGCTGGAATAGTTTTTTAGCATAGGGCTTTATCAAATGAAGAACAGCGATTATTATTGCACCCGGTGGTGGTTTTGAAACAATTGTAGAAGGTGTGGAAGGAAAGCCTGTCGCTGATTCACTTACTGCAAGAGGATTTACGATATTCTTACTTCGCTATCGTCTGTTGAAGACAAATGACAACTTTTTATACACAGCTGATAAAAAATCCGGGTTACCAAAGGATAACCGCCTCCAGCTTGTGAAAGAAACATTAAGGCCTTTTATAATTGAAGATGCTAAGGCTGCGGTTAGGTATGTCCGTATACATGCAGCTGAATATGGTATTCAAAAAAATCATATTGGATTTATGGGTTTCTCTGCAGGCGGCATGGTGGCATCTTTAATAGCTACAGAATACGATAGCAGTTCCAGGCCTGATTTTGTAGCTCCGATTTACGGAGCATTTGAGGATGAAATAAAAGTGCCAAAGGATGCTCCCCCTATATTTTTAGCAATGGCTTCAGACGATAATGTTGTTGGAACGGAAGGGGCTTTTCGTTTTTATACAGCCTGGTTAAAAGCAAATAAAAATGTTGAATTGCACGTTTTCGAGAAAGGAGGACATGGATTTGGCGGACTGAAAAAAAACCTTCCCGTTGATCATTGGATCAGCATTTTTTATTATTGGCTTCAGGGGGAAGGGTTCGTGAAGTAACTCGCATTGGATTTTATTTAACAGCTGATTCGCAGCATACATACTAGGGTTTTTGTCAATACGATATATGAACAGAATTTATGCAGCATGCATAATTATTCCCCTTTTTACCAGCTGCATCGAAAGACGGACATATTATCTTAGTCCGCAGAACGCAAATTCAAATCCCTATCATGCTATCCCAATGAAAGCAGACTCTTTGAAATCTGCCATATACGCAAGTATCGTTTTTACCAGCGGATCTGCCAATGATCAGGGGTCTGATCATTTATTTGTATTTCAGGGAAGTTTACACCGCAGCAATAATTTTGGAAATTTCCAGGCTTATTATGGCGCTAATCTTTCACTTGGTTCTTATCATGTTTCTGATTACTATAACATCTATAATCTGGGTTATTACTACCCTTATACCCAGGATACACTGAATCATATTCCAAACTCCAATAATTTTTTTGGAAGTTATGGTGTATCAGCCGGCATTAATATTGTGACTACGCATCAGCATGTAAAAAAATTCAGGCATTCAGAATGGCGAATTCTTGGATTGGAAACCTCCCTGCAAAATGAATTTGGGGACTACATTAACTTCCGTGATAAACTTCCTGATACCGCTGCAAATATCATTTTCAGGAAACATTTTTCTGCATATATGGGCTTATACTCCGAATGGTTATGGACCAACAGAGACCAGGTTGAATTTGGTTTTAAAATGGGAGTTGGGACCGACCTTAGTCCAGGCAGTAGCTATACCAATTATTATGCACCATCCATTTTACCACTCTACTGTTTTTCAATAGCTTACCACGTAAAAAAAGATCATTTTACAGGTTTCATACAGACAAATTTTGGAACCTATGCCACAAATATTCAATTCGGTTTGAGTTATCGCCTGGGTAAAAAATAATATCTATAACTATTAGAGGAAGGATACTGGAAGAATAGATTTCAATGAAATTTGCTCCACCTTTGTTTGAGGTTTCTTCGCGGATCCGCGAAGAATCTTCGTGTTTCTTCGCGGTTTCTTCGCAGAATCACGAAGAAACCACGATTAGCCACAAAAAATACACGAAAAACACACGGTTTACGGAGGATGTAATATGGTAGAATCCTGCTAAAAACCACCTTATTAAACATATTATTCGAAATATAAATCCTTCCCAGCTCCGGGAGCACTCCGAAATTTTAAGGAAAATCACCAGTATTCGCCCATTTCCTCTTAAAAAGCATAAAAACTGCGGTTTTTTGCAAAAAATGCAAAAAATAAATCTCACAAGTTGTGACCACACTGGGAAATAGGTCCTCTTCCTAACCATATATTTGTCTTGTCAGCTGTTCAGATACGACGCAACAGGTCGGAGGGTGCTGCGACTAAGGAATATACACCCCCGGTTTGTTGTAACGCAATGCCTGTCTGAATAGCTGACATAGACTTTTATATTTTTTAACTTTTAAAAATCCAACCTCATGGGAACCTTAAATGAAGGATTCTTAGGGGGGTTCAGCGGCACGTTAGGAACGGCCGTTGGTAGCAAATGGAAACGTAAAAACGTTATTCGTAGCAGACCCCCGAGAAAAAGGGGTAAGTCTTCTGAATCGCAAATAGCGAACCAGGTGAAATTTAGGGTGATGAATAAATTTCTCCGGCCAATCACTGATTTGCTGAATCAGACTTACAGAAAATCCGCTCTCGGAATGATGTCCGGTTTTAACCGGGCATTTTCTGATAACTCAATAAGAGGAGCGGTCATTGGAGAATATCCTGACTATAAAATTGACTATAGCAGAATTCTCCTGAGTAAAGGCAGTCTTGCCAATGCAGGCGCACCGTCTGTTGTTTCGAATGAAACTGGGAAACTGGTATTTAACTGGGCTGATAACAGTGGAATTAATCAGGCTCTCGGTTCGGACGGCGCTTTTGTTGCAGTCTTTCTTGAGGAATTGAATCACTGGGTCTACCAGGGAAATATCGCCATGAGAAATGCCGGCACCTGCACATTGGAAGTAGCTTCCTTTACAGGAAAACCTGTTCAGACATACATCGGATTTGTGTCTGCAGACAGGAACAGAACTTCAGAAAGCCTTTATACAGGTTTGGTGAACGTTTTATAGAATTACATAACCGATATGACCTTCGTGGTAACAGGGCCGCAGCAAGCGGCCCTTTTTTTATTGCATCCCAAGATCCTTCAGCACTTCATCGGTAATATCAAGTTTGGGATTGGCAAACATGACTGTAATTCCCTGGCTCTTATCCAAAACAATTTTATAATTCAACCTGGCGGCAGTTTGTTTAACTACATTATTTACGGAGTCTTCAATGGGTTTCAATAGTTCCTGCTTTTTTTTGGATAAATCACCCTGATATCCAAACCTCATACGCTGCAGATCACGCACTTCTTTCTGATGATAATAAAGATCATTTGACCTGTCTTTCTTTATACTATCACTCAGCATCACTTCATCCCGCTCAAAATCATTGACCATTTTATCAAGAATAATTTGTTTATCGTCGATTTCTTTCTGCCAGATAATGCCAAGCTGATTGATTTTCGCTACTGAATCCCTGTAACTGGGCATTTTATTCAGAATATACCTCGTGTCTACAAATGCAATTTGCGCATGGGACACAAGTTCGAAACTTATTAAAGACAGAACAATAAGAAAGATTCGTTTCATAAGGTCTAAAGTTATCTTTTAAAGATGCAAGTATAAGATCCTAATGAGAAAATATTATTTGCCCCGCTCAGCTACTATGCGTTTATCTTTTTCTGCTGCAACCAATAACTTATAATCTTTTTCGGTCTGATCGGCATATTTAACAGCGAATTCAGTAACCGCTTCAGCAAAAGCATCTGATTTTCCGATGTAGCCGGCTATTTCCGGTGATCGTCCTGCTTTAGCATGTGACTTGGCCAGTGTCCAGCCACATAAAGAAGAATAATCTTTCAGGACCACCGGCGTGAAGAGTTCAATGTTAGCGCTTGCTTTCATATCCCTTAGTTGCCTGACGTAAAAGTCGAACCCACTTTTACTTTTTGTCCATCCGAGGAAGATATCACTCACGGTCTGCATTAAATGCTGGCCGTTTACAATTCGTTCTCCATGGTTTGAATAAACTGATTTACCGGCATATTTTTCCAAAACAGATTGCTTGCCTTCTTTGAATTGAAGTATGATGGCATCCTCATCACTTACATTGAATAGTCCGATCAGACAGCGGGTACCTACACTTCCTACGCCCACCACTTTTAAAGCAATGTCTTCGAGTCTGTACCTGTCCAGCAATGACTTTTTATCATCCGTTAAACTATCATAATATTCATCAAAAAAAACATTACCTGATTCAACCATCTTGTCACCATCTTCGGAGTGATATATCAGTGGTGGGTCGTCAAGAATTCTTCTTTTACCATTTTTTATTTCTGAAAGCCTGGGAAATGCAAATTCATGGGTATGACGTCTTGCTTTTTCTGTAATCTTTTTAACTCCTTTTACAAACTCCCTGTCGGTTCTGAACATTTTAATAACAGTTGATTCATCGAGTCTGTTGTACCATATTTCAAGCTGCCGCATCCCTGCGAATGCATTTATTTCATCTGTATATGTTTTTACTGTTTCAAATGCAGCTTTCTTTATTTCTTTAGATGTGAATTGTTTGTATCTGCCTGCAACAACAATACTTGCCGCAAGTCTTTTAACATCCCACTCAAAGGGAGCCGGCAATGTTTCATCAAAATCATTGATATCAAATACCTGGTTTCTTTCAGGCGTCGCATAACCTCCGAAATTCATCAGGTGGCAGTCGCCACAGCACTGTACATAAATATCACTGCAGGGAGTATTGAATAAGTCTTCAGCCATTACAACAGCTGAACCCCTGAGAAAAGCAAAGGGTGACTGCAGCATCCTGCCATATCTTATGGGAATAAGTTTGGGAACCCTTCCGGCGTCCAGATCAATCAATAGTTGAATAGGATCTGCACGTCCTTCAGATGGCGCCATCATTGCATGTGCTTCGCGGGGAGTTGTTAATCGCTGATTTTTCCCCAACTCCATTCTTTCCTGTATGGAAAGCATCGGTTCCCAGATTTTTCTCTTCTTATAAATTAATTTGTTGGTAACAGTCATTGGAGCAGAGGTTAAAGTTAAAAAATACTGAATAATACCGTTTTCATCTGATATTATTCATACCGTAATGCTTCGATCGGATCAAGCCGGGATGCTTTCTGGGCAGGGTAGTATCCAAAAAACACACCTGTGATTACGCAAACCATAAAAGACAAAATAATGGAGAATTGCGTAATTAAAGTGGGCCAGGATAAAAATAAGGTGACGAGTTTTGATGCAGTAATACCTAAAAAAACACCGATCACTGCACCGGTAATACTGATCATGATTGCTTCCGTCAGGAATTGCAGTAATATATCTCCACCGGTTGCACCAATAGCCATCCGCAATCCTATTTCACGGGTTCTTTCTGTAACCGAAACATACATAATATTCATGATACCAATCCCTCCAACCAGCAAAGAAATACCGGCAATTACTGCCAGCAGTATGGTCAGCAACGAGCTGGTTGAACTGAATGTATTGATAAGTTCTTCCATGGTCCTAACAGCGAAATCATCGTCGTCGGTAGCTTTAAGTCTATGTGATTCTCTCAGGATTTGAGATATTTCTGTTGATGCCTGAACAGTAGATGATTCATCGCGTGCTGATGCATAAATGTTTTGAAAATAGATGGTGGACAAAATTCTTTTCTGAACAGTAGTATAGGGTGCAATAATAATATCATCCTGATCCTGCCCAAAAGCATTGGCGCCTTTCGGAGATAAAACACCGATTACTAAAAATGGTATTTGGGCAAAACGAATATACTTACCCACCGGAGTTTCTCCATTGGTAAAAAGATTTGTTACGACGGTCTGTCCCAACAGGCAGACTTTAGCTTCCGAAGCAATATCCTTATCTGTAAATTCATTCCCAGCAGTTAAAGGCCATTGACGAATAGTATCCAGGTAGAAATTATTTACCCCCTGTATACTGGTCGACCAGTTGTTGTTGCCGTAAATTACCTGACCTTTTGCTGTTGCAGAAGGTGAAACAGCGCTCAGATAAGTTGATTTTTTTTGCAGTGCAACAACATCATTTAAAGTTAATGTCTGAACGGATGTTGCATCCAGCCGGACACCTCCGGTTACATTGCTGTTGGGGCGGATCACGATCATATTGGAGCCCATACCTGATAATTGAGTCTGAATACTTTGCTTGGAACCCTGACCGATGGCGACCATCGCTATGACAGAAGCGACACCAATGATAATACCAAGCATCGTCAGGAAAGCCCGTAATTTATTTCTTAGCAGTGCTTTAAAGGCAATCCGGATGAGGTTGATAAAATTCATGGCAGTTATTATTAAACTTAATCGTCTGCAGGCAATGCAGCCAATGCCTCTTTAGCATTTTTTTTATTTTCATTGATATGGTCTTTTATAATTCTCCCATCCTTCAGGGTTATTGTACGACTGCTGAATTCAGCGATATCAGGTTCATGCGTAACAAAGACAATTGTTTTCCCATGGTTTTGATTTAATTCCTGTAATAATGCCATTATACTGAACGAAGCTTTTGTGTCCAGGTTGCCAGTTGCCTCATCGGCAAGTATCATGACCGGTTCATTTATTAAAGCTCTTGCGATGGCTACCCGTTGTTGTTGACCGCCTGATAGCTGATTGGGTTTGTGATCCTGTCTGTCGGCAAGGTTCACCGCCTCAAGTGCCCTGATCGCCCGCTCTTTTCTGTCTGTGGTTTTAATTGAACGGTTATACATTAATGGCAATTCAACATTTTCCAATGCCGAAGTGCGTGGAAGAAGATTGTATGACTGGAATACAAATCCTATTTTATTATTTCTCAAATGCGCTAATTCATTTCTTGAAAGTTTTCCAACATCCACACCATCCAGCAGATAAACGCCATCGGATTGTTTATCCAGACAACCCAGCATATTAAGTAAAGTGGTTTTCCCCGAACCGCTGGCACCCATGATGGTTACAAATTCTCCTGTCGCTACTTCAAAACTTACATCTTTCAGTGCCCTCACGATTTCACTTCCCATTTTGAATTCACGCTTAATATTTTTTAATTCCAGTATTTTATTATTCATCCCGATTTCAATATAAAGAACATCATTGTAAAATCTTTGTTTATC
This sequence comes from Bacteroidota bacterium, assembly GCA_013287475.1. GTDB lineage: Bacteria > Bacteroidota > Bacteroidia > Chitinophagales > Chitinophagaceae > Puia. The sequence continues at coordinate 29,175 of JABDDT010000027.1, read as the reverse complement.
TTCTTTCCTGAAATTAAATTCATATCAGGGCCTGTTGCTTTTTGGCTTGGGTGTTTGTTGTCTTGAAGGCATAAAGGGACTTTTTGGTGCTGCACTGGGGACAGAAGTCGTATTGCTGCCTGCCTGGCTGACACCTGTGATCACGCTATCACTCAGTGTTAATCCGTCCAGTACTTCCACATGCGTATCATCATTCAGTCCGGTATGTATTTTTTTTTCTTCGATACTATCTCCGAACTGTACCCATACATATGCGACTGTTTTTTTCTTTGCACTGCTGTCAGTTAAATTACCCGCACTGCGTTTGGATGAACCAGGAGCCGTGCTATTCCTGGCACCCTGCGCATTTTGTTTTGGCTTGGTGGATGCAGGCAATGGCAAAATTTTATATTGATCAGCCAGTGTTGGATCTGGTTTAAATTTGAGGTCTCTGGAAGAAATCAGCATGGCACTGTCAACTTCCTTAGTGTAAATAAAAATATTCGCAGTCATGCCAGGCATCAGCTTAAGGTTATCATTTGGGGCAGTAACAATGGTTGTATAGGTTACTACATTTGCGGATACGACGGGTTCAAGTCTTATCTGATTTACTTTGCCTGTGAAAGTAATATCCGGATATGCATCCACTGTAAAAATCACGCGCTGACTATCGGTCACATCGCCAATATCGGCTTCATCTACAGCCGCACGTACCTGCATTTTAGTAATATCCTTAGCGATGATAAACAGGGTAGGGGTGTTGAAAGAAGCTGCGACCGTTTGACCCACGCTAACATTACGCAGCAGAACTACTCCGTTAACCGGCGAAAATATATTGGCGTAAGAAAGATTTTTTAAAGCTGCGTCCAGTTGAGCCTGCACACTGGCCACTGAAGCTTTTGCGGTAAGGTATTGATCCTGGGCGGTCTCAAAATCCGCCTTGCTGATTGAACCTGTATTGAACAGAAGTGTCTGGCGGTCAAAGTTGCTTTTCTGATACGTTAACGTAGCTTTTGATAATTCAAGATTGGCTTTATACTGATCCACCTGCGCCATAAAAAGGGACTTATCCATTTCGGCAATCAATTGTCCCTTGGTTACCCTGGCGTTGAAGTCCGTATAAATTTTAGCAATCGTTCCTGATACCTGTGAACCTACGGCTACCGTATCCACCGGTTCTATAGTGCCTGTAGCAGTTACACTTTTAGAGATATAGCCAATCTGGGGTTTTTCAGTAATAACATATATTTTATTATCCTTCTTCCTGTAAAAAAAATACCAGACTCCGATCCCGGCCAGTAGCAAAACAACAATAACAATTATAGCTCTGTATTTTTTCATTTCTATAGTTTGACCGGTTCTCCTTTGTAAAAATTATATACTTCCAGGTTCAATGCTGCAGTATATTTTGCCTGAATATAACCCTGCAATGCCTGTACATAGAGATTTTTTTGTTGCAGCAGTTCTACCAGATTGGCCGCACCATATTTAAATTCTTCGCTCGCTACCCGGTAACCTTCCTGCGTTGATTTCAGTTGAACAACGGCTGCATCATACTGGGCCTGAGCATTGATCACATTGATATAAGCCTGCTCTACCATTTGAGACAATGTTGTTTTGGCGCCCATCAGCGACAGGTTAGCCTGATCTATTTCAATTTTACTAATTTCAACCTGTGTTCTATAAATGCGGTTATTAAAAATAGGTATCGAAATAGCCAACCCGATCCGCTGGTAAAAGTTATTATCTAATTGCTTCAGGTAACTGACAGATTCATTATTTGAATAACCAGTAGCCAGGGAAGCGCTAATAGAAGCAACAGGGAGTGTCTGTGCCTTTGCCAATTTCAGATTCATTTGTGCAATATCAACTCCCGCTTCTGCATATTTTATTTCGGGCCTCGTTGCTAATGCTATTCTTTGTACTTCGTCCAATGATGGCATCAGGGCAGTAGCTATTATCGTATCCGGAATGGCAATATCCAGGGAATAATTCCAGGGCAGCTGAAGCAATTGTTTCAGGTTTAATACATTTTGCCGGTATGCACTTTGCGCGCTCACCAGGTTGTATTTATCTGTTGCGGTTTGCGCTTGCAATTCAATTAAAGCATTCTTCGCAATACTTCCAGCGCTGTATAATCTGTTACCCTGGTCCAACTGGGCTTCTGAAGTTTTTACAAGATCCTCAACATAGATGATATTTTCTTTCGACAATAAGATGTTGAGAAAGTCCTGCGTAATTTCAAGTGTGAGCGTATTTATTGTCTGATCGATATTAAGACCCGCCTGGTTCAGATTAAGATTTTGCAATTTGATATTATAGTTCAGATAGCCGCCATTGAAAACTGTCCAGGCCGATGTGAGAGAACTATTACTGGCAAAACTGGATTGAGTTGCAAAACCACCCACTACAGGGTTGGCATTCGTACTATGTGTAAAGTTTTGCCCTAAATTACCGAACAGGTTGGGATACTTTGCCGCCTGGGCAAGTAGGACGTCCTGCCTGCTGATCAACTGACTGAGACGTATAGTATTTAACTGGATGTTATTTTTTTTCGCATAGTCCAGGCAGGTCTGCAGATCCCATTTCAAAGGGAGTTGTTGTGAACTGTCATTCTGGGCCTTTAGGGAATGGTTGCTAATGCAACATAGAAATAAGAATCCGCACGCGAATACTTTTGCTAACATTATTAATTGAAATTACATTGATAAAGCAATGGGTATGCCATGGTCAGGCATTTCTTACTTTATTTATCTTTTCTTTTGCAGAAGGCTCGATAAGATCCCAAAGGTTTCCATATAAATCCTCAAAAACAGCCACCGTTCCATAAACTTCCTTTGCCGGCGGCCTTATAAAATGAATTCCATTTTCGAGCATGGCCTGGTAGTCCCTGTAAAAATCATCTGTATATAGAAATAAAAAAACACGTCCGCCTGTTTGGTTGCCGACGGCTTTCAGCTGCTCAGGACCGTTAGCCTTTGCCAATAAAATGGAACAATCGCCCGGTCCGGGCGGTGCGATGATAACCCATCTTTTAGATTCAGATAAGATGGTGTCTTCGAGCAAACGAAAACCGAGTTTTTGCCTATAGAAATTTATGGCTTCATCATAATCTTTTACTACAAGTGCCAGATGTGCTATAAACTGCTTCATTCTACGAATTTATCTCAATTAACCTGTTATTTTTGTTCATACATTTCAGATTCAGCAATACTTTTCGATGTACAGAATAATTTCAGTCACTTTTATTTTTATTTGCTGCCTGGGCTTCAGTGCTATTTGTCAGGACAAGGATACTGTTTTTCTCTATAACGGACAGGTGTTGATTGGTGCAGTACAGGCAGCCAACTTCGCAGCACTTTCAATAGATGATATGGATCTGAAAATGCAAAGCATCAAGCTTTTCAGAATAAAAAAGCTGGTCATTTACGAAAAATTCAAAATTGAATTAGTGGATAAAAGAATTCTTTATGGTTCGCTTAGAACTAATGGCCAGGACGGCAGAGCTGATATTTTAACTGCCGGTGGAGAAAGAATAAACATTCATATTACAGAGATCTATCAGCTGATTTCAATGGATAATAATTTCTTCACAAGATTGAATGGAAATGTTTCAGCTGGATTGAGTTTTACCAAATCAAGCGGAATTGGACAGGTGAATTTTAGTGCGAACATTCAGTATGCGACCAAGCATGTCGAGTATCAGTTGATTACATCAAGTATTGGATCTATAGATTCGGGTAATTACTCAAGGGATAATGAAAATTTCCAATTAATCGCTACTTATGATTTGGATCCTACATGGTTCGTTGCTACTTCCCTCCAATATCAGCGGAACAATGAATTGTCTATAGCACACAGGTATCTGGGATTGGTAGGTCCCGGAAATAAACTTATAATAAGAAAGAACTGGAGATTGGTAGCAATCACGGGTATTACTTTTTCAACAGAAAAAAGTACAGAAGGCGTATCCAGTGCATTGTTATATGAAATCCCATTAATGTTTCAATTTAATTTTTACCAATTCCATCATCCTGATATCCAGATCAACAGTACGCAGTCTGTTTATTTCAGCTTGTCAGAAAGCGGTCGGATCCGATATGATGGAAGCACAAATTTTTCATGGCAGCTCATCAGATATTTTTATCTGAATATCAATCCTTATACCAATTTCGACAGTAAGCCGCCTGCGGGAAGTGGGAGCACTTTTGATTTCGGAATTGTAGTGGGGCTTTCTTATAAGTTCTGATGTCGCAGACATTATTTATAATGGGATATGGGTTATGGGTTATGAGATATGAGATATGAGTTCAACTCACATACTCTTATACTCCTATACTCTTATACTTCACTCTCACACTCTCACACTCTCACACTTGATTTACCAGATGCTTACCCTCAAACTATCCGGACGATACATTTTATCACCGGGTTTAACATTGAATGCTTCGTAGAAAGCGGGAATATTTGCCATGGGTCCGTTGACTCTTTCCTTTGAAGGTGCGTGTACATCGGTCATCAGCTGAGCTGCGAGTACTTCTTTTCTTTCACTATACAACCAGCCGTATGCATATCCCAGAAAATAACGCTGGGCAGGTGTAAAGCCGCCGATTTTTTCTCCTTTTTTAAATGCCTCTGTTTTTGAGAATGCATCCCATCCCAGCAACACACCACCCAGGTCGGCAATATTTTCTCCCTGACTGGCTTCTCCGTTCACACGTAATGTATCAACAGGAACAAATTCATTAAACTGGCGAATGATCCTGGCTGCACTGGCGTTGAATTGTTTCGTGTCATTAGGCTGCCACCAGTCGCGCAGGTTTCCGGCTTCATCAAATTTTCTTCCCTGATCATCGAATCCATGTGTAATCTCATGGCCGATCGTTGAAGCAGCCGCATATCCATATACAAATGCATCATCCAGTTCATCATCCCTCTTGCCGGGAACAATAAAAATACCCGCAGGCAATACGATCTCATTATTACTCGGATTATAATAAGCATTGTATGTTTGAGGAGACATTCCCCATTCTGTTCTGTCAACCGGTTTGCCCAGTTTATTTACATAGTAATTTGTCCACCATTCTGATGCTCTTTGCATATTCAAAACCCAGGGACCGCGGTCTATTACCAGCGCACTGAAGTCTTTCCATTTATCAGGATAGCCTACTTTTTTTGTTACTTTAGAAAGTTTAATCAGTGCCCTCTGCTTTGTACTGTCACTCATCCAGGCAAGGTGCATAATTCTTTCCTTATATGCATCCCGGATCGCTTCCACCATATCGTTATAGCGTTGTTTTGTTTTTTCAGGAAAATATTCCTTCACAAATAATTGTCCCAACGCTTCTCCCATCGCTGTTTCTTCTGCATCCAGCACTCTTTTCCAGCGGGCCTTAGGTTTTTCAACTCCGCTGATGCTTTGCGAATAGGTGAATAAATCTTTATAAAGAGCCTGGTCCATATACCTGGCGGAATTCTTCAGTAAATGGAAGGACAGGTAATTTTTCCAAACTCCCAGGGGAGTCTTGGACAATTCCTGGTTCAATGCCACAAGAAATTCCGGTTGTCCCACGATTACGGAGTCAAGAGATTTTACACCTGTATTTTTAAAAAACTCACTCCAGCCGATCCTGAAATAAATCTTTTGCATTGTAACCAGATCTATTTTATGATAATTGGAATCAGGGTCGCGGAGGTTTTCTAATTTTCGTGAAGCCTTTGCCAGCCTGGTTTCCAGATCATAAACCGCACCGGCAGCAGATCTGGCCACTAAGCTGTCTTTGCCCATTGACCTGAAAGCATTGTATAAATATGTTTGATAAGCTTTACGGACTTTCAATGTTTTTGCATCCGTATTAAAATAATAATCGCGGTTCGACATTCCGAGACCGCCCTGATAAATATGAAATGCAATCTTATCGCTGTTCTTTTCATCCTGCGAAATATCTTCACCGAGCAATACGTCAACTCCTTCATTCTGAAGTTTCGCGCTTACGCGTAAAAGATCTTCAACTGTTCCGATTTTTTCAATTTCCTGAAGCTGTGGTTGCAGTGGTTGTATGCCTTGCTTTTCGATTCCGTCTGAATCCATGGCGCTAAACCAGAAGTCACCAATTTTTTGAGATACGCTGCCGGGTTCAGATTTTTCATTTAGGGCTTTTTTATTTATTGCGCGGAGGCGGTTGTAGATATCTTCCTGCACTAAGAAACCAACTCCCCATGCACTTTGATCCGCAGGAATGGGGTTCTTTTTAATCCACCCGCCATTTGCATACAAAAAGAAATCTGTAGCGGGGTTCACAGTGGTATCAATATTTTCAGCAAGAAAATCGGGTGCTTCTTTTTTTTCCGTGGTATGACAGGATACAAATATTAATACCAGGATAAGAAAACACAAACTGTTGCGCATAATGAGTTTATTTTGTAAATGAGAAGGTAACGAAATTTTTATAACCTTTGCTATTCTAAGTCGTTCATTCATTTTCGCTAAATATATAATCTGACAACATGCCCGGAGATTCAGTAAATATTAATAACAAAGCCACAGCTGCTAATACCTATGACGCAATTGTAATTGGTTCAGGGATCAGCGGTGGATGGGCAGCCAAGGAATTTTGTGATCATGGTCTCAAAACTCTTGTATTGGAGCGCGGAAGAAATGTGGTTCATTTAAAGGATTACCCTACGGCAACGATGAATCCCTGGGATTTTCCTCACCGGGAACAGTTACCACTCTCGGTTACTGAAAAAAACCCGATCGTCAACCGTTGTTATGCATTCAATGAAACATCCCAGCATTTTTTCGTCAAGGATGATGAGCATCCTTATATTCAGGAAAAGCCATATGACTGGATACGTGGTTACCAGGTTGGAGGCAAATCACTTCTCTGGGCCAGGCAAACACAGAGATGGAGTAAATATGATTTTGAAGGTCCGGGCAGGGATGGATATGCCGTAGAATGGCCCTTGTCGTACGATGAACTGGCACCCTGGTACAGCCATGTTGAACATTTTGCCGGTATCAGTGGAAATTTCGACGGATTGGATACACTTCCGGACGGCGATTTTCTACCGGCATGGGAAATGAATTGTGTGGAAACAGATATCAGCGCGAAGATCAATGCACATTATAAAGACCGCCATGTGGTACAGGGACGCTGTGCTCATCTGACCAAGCCCCGGGAGATTCATATCCAGCAGGGTCGTAATCCCTGCCAGGCGCGAAGCGAATGTGAAAGAGGATGTCCCTTCGGAGGGTATTTCAGCTCCAATTCTACTACACTACCATGGGCTGCAAAAACCGGAAATCTTTCCATCAGGCCCGACAGTGTTGTGCATTCTGTTATTTATGATGAAAATAAAAAAAAGGCTACAGGTGTGCGGGTGATTGACGCCCACACAAAAGAAGAAACGCTTTATTATGCAAAAGTAATTTTCGTTAATGCTGCATGCCTGAATTCTAATTTAATTCTTTTAAATTCTGTTTCTGCCAGGTTTCCAAATGGATTGGGAAATGACTGTGGATTGCTTGGAAAATATGTTTGTTTCCATAACTACCGGGGAACGGTAAACGCTTCTTACGAAGGCCCCATGGATAAATATTATTATGGGAGACGCCCGACTCAGCCCATGATGCCGAATTTCAGAAATGTTCACAAACAGGAAATGGATTTTCTAAGAGGATATATGGTATTTTTTGGTGCAGGAAGAGGAACAGGAAATTTTACAGGCAATGGAGAAGAGCTGGGAGCAGCTTTTAAAGAGAATCTTACGGAAGCAGGTCCCTGGTACGTTTCGTCACAGATGCAGGGAGAAACCATTCCCAAAGAATCAAATCATGTAAGGCTCAGTAAAGATAAAAAAGATGCATGGGGAATACCCGAGTTGGTTGTTTCGGTGGATTACGATGAGAACGATGTGAAGTCGATGAAAGATTATATGCAGCAGACTTCAGAGATGCTGGAAATGGGAGGATGTAAGAATATCCAGCAAAGGGACACCCATCAGTCACCCGGATTGGACATTCATGAAATGGGAGGATGCAGGATGGGTAAGGATCCCAAAACTTCACTTCTGAATAAATTCAATCAGTTCCATCTTTGTCGGAATGTATTTGTTACAGATGGTGCAGCCATGGTTTCAACGAGTACACAAAATCCATCGCTCACTTTTATGGCATTTACTGCCCGTGCGGTAGATCATGCAGTTTCTGAATTAAAAAAGGGAAATCTGTGAATACATACGACGCGATTGTAGTTGGATCAGGAATAAGCGGAGGCTGGGCCGCAAAAGAACTTTGCGAAGCCGGCCTGAAAACACTGGTATTGGAAAGAGGCCGTGATGTGGTACATATTAAAGACTACCCGACAGCCACCCTGGCTCCCTGGGAATTTTCGCACCGGTTAAGGATGCCGGAAAAATTCATAAAAGAAAATCCACTCATCACAGAGGCGGCGGGTTTTGATGAATCCACGCAGCATTTTTTCATAAAGGACAATGATCATCCCTATGTGCAGGAAAAACCATTTGAGTGGATCCGTGGTTACCAGGTCGGCGGAAAATCTTTGATCTGGGGAAGGGCCTGTCCCCGCTGGAGCAAATATGAATTTACAGCGCCGGCCCGGTATGGATATGGAATTGAATGGCCTATCGGATATAACGATATCGCTCCCTGGTATTCACATGTTGAACAATTTGCCGGTATCTGCGGAAATAGAGACGGACTGGAAGCTATGCCGGACGGAGATTATCTGCCTCCCTTCGAATTCAATTGTGTTGAAAAGGATCTTCAGAAAAAAATAAGTTCGAAATATAAAGACCGCTTCATGATACAGGGACGCTGGGCCCAGCTTACGGAAGCAAAAGAAATCCATGCAAAGCAGGGCCGCGCACAATGTCAGTCGCGTGATCTTTGCATGCGTGGTTGTCCATTTGGCGGATACTTTAGTTCCAACTCATCTACTTTACCATGGGCGGCAAGCACAGGAAATCTTACTGTTCGTCCGTTCAGTGTTGTGCATTCCATCATCTATGATGAAAAGAAAAACAAAGCCGTCGGCGTTCGTATTATTGACAGCAATACACATGAAACGACCGATTATTTTTCACGCATCATCTTCATGAATGCGTCTGCACTGAATACAAACCTTATTCTTTTAAATTCAAAATCGAATCGTTTTCCAAATGGACTCGGAAATGACAACGGGCTTCTGGGAAAGTATATTTGCCACCAGAACTACCGCGGTTCTGTCGGAGGTAATATTGATGGTTTCCTGGATTCATACTATTACGGAAGAAAACCTGCGGAGTCCATGATGGCTAATTTCAGGAATCTGAAAAAACAGGATATGGATTTTGTTGGCGGCTATATGGCATTCATGGGATGTTTCAGGCGGAGAGGAGCAACTACCGACGGACCTGAAATCGGAGAAGATTATAAGAAAGCCTTATCAGAGGCAGGCTCCTGGGGATGTTATATGTATATGCAGGGAGAGACCATCCCGAAAGAATCCAACAGGGTTTATCTCAGCAAGGATAAAACGGATCAATGGGGTATTCCGCTGCTGGTAACAGATGTTGCGTATGATCATAATGATGAACTTCTTCTGAAAGACTTTCTTGAACAGGCATCCGAAACACTTTCTAACGGAGGTGTAAAAGATATCGAGCAATATGATAATCATTGGGCGCCGGGCAGAGACATTCATGAAATGGGTGGCTGCCGCATGGGAAAAGATCCTAAAACTTCTTTGCTGAATGGATGGAATCAGTTACATGAATGTAAGAATGTATTTGTCACTGATGGCGCGTGTATGACCAGTACTGCGAATCAGAGTCCTTCTATTTTATATATGGCATTAACCGCGAGGGCGGCGGGATACGCTGTTAGCGAAATGAAGAAGCAGAACTTATAATTGTTAATGGTCAATTGTTAATTGTTAACGCTGAAATGGATCTGCACTATTAATTCTTTCAGAACTTTTTGAAGTTTCCGTTTACAATTAACAATTAAATTGCAGGGTGTAAAATTTAGAGTTTGAAATATCTGCGCGCGGTCAATAAATACTTCTGGAAATATAAATGGAGACTTCTCCTGGGCCTGATCTTCGTAATTCTCTCCAACTATTTTCGAATTCTTGCTCCGCAGGTTACCGGCTATGTAGTGAATACGGTGGAGAAAGAATTAACTGTACAGGCACGTGCAAAATCCCCGGTTCCCGTTTCTGCAGATGCTAAAATGCACAATGCGGCAAATCAGAAAGCGGACACTTCCAATTATGATATCCTGGTAAAAAAATTCATCCGGAAATTAAATACCACTCAAAGAACATTCGGACAGAAAGTGGCCATTTCGGGTATTACTTTACTATTGCTGGCAATCATTGGCGGATTATTTATGTTCTTAATGCGTCAGACCATTATCGTCATGAGCCGTCATATTGAATTTGATCAGAAAAATGAAATCTTCCAGCATTATCAGCAACTCGATACTGCATTTTATAAATCCCATAGTACAGGCGATCTGATGAGCCGGATGGCTGAAGATGTAAGCCGGGTTCGCATGTATACAGGGCCGGCCATTATGTATCTCGCAAATCTGCTGGCGACCATAAGTTTCAGTCTCTACTTTATGATTCGCAAAGACGCGCTGCTTACCTTATATGTGCTGGCGCCACTGCCCATATTAGCCGTTACCATTTATATGGTCAACAACCTTATCCACCGGAAAAGTGAAAGGATACAGGCTTTACTGAGCAAGCTTACTACCAACGCCCAGGAATCTTACAGCGGAATTCGTGTAATCAAATCCTTCGTACAGGAATCAGCGATGCTTCGTTTCTTCAGTTCAAATAGTGAAGAATACAGAAAGAATGCGATTGGACTGGCCAAAGTTGAGGCGATTTATTTCCCATCCATGGGACTGATCATTGGTTTGAGTACTCTTCTGACAATCATGATCGGAGGTTTTTATGTAATTCATGGAACACATCATGCCGACCTGGGTACCATCACTGAATTCGTTATTTATATTACCATGCTTACTTTCCCTGTAAGTGCGATCGGCTGGGTGGCAAGTATGATTCAACGAGCTTCTGCATCACAGAAAAGACTTAATGAATTCCTGGAAACATCCCCTGCGATACAAAATGTTCCAAGGGCAATTCTTCAGAAGTTAAGTGGAAACATATTATTCGATCATGTGGATTTTATATATCCCCAAACCGGAATTCATGCCTTGAAAGATTTCAACCTGGAAGTTCGTAAAGGTGAAAAAATTGCAATCATTGGAAGAACCGGCAGTGGCAAAACCACGCTGGCCCAACTGATGCTCCGATTTTATGATCCGACCCATGGAAGCATCTCTATGGATGGTATAAATCTTCAAAACTTTGACCTGCCAGGTTTCAGAAATCAGATCGGATATGTTCCCCAGGACGTTTTTCTATTCAGTGATACAGTTACTGACAACATACTTTTTGGCATGGACCGCAAAATAGAATCAGAAGCAAGGAAGGCAGCTGAATATGCAAGTATCGACAAAGAAATCTTACATTTTTCAGGTGGTTATGATACTTTGATTGGTGAGAGAGGGGTTACCTTAAGCGGCGGACAAAAACAAAGGATTTCCATAGCGCGGGCACTGGCAGGCAACCATGAATTAGTAATCTTTGATGACTGCCTTAGTGCGGTAGACGCCAGAACGGAAAAGGAAATAATTACCAGTCTCTACGAATATCTTCAGAATAAAACCGCCTTTATAATCACGCACAGGATTTTCTCCCTGTTTGAATTTGACCGTATTATAGTTCTGGATCAGGGAAAAATGGTGGAAACCGGCACCCATGCAGAATTGCTGGCAGGAAACGGGCACTATACCCGGTTGTACGAACAGCAACAAAAAAGCGGTGGAGACCGCGAAACCCGCGACTGACGGGATTTGCGTAAAAACACGCTTGTCGCGACAAATTGGGGAATTTTTTGCCAGTTCTATAACAATATTATATTTTTATGCGCTTGCTTTTATTTTTTACCTAAAACAACAACCGTGGCGTACGAGAACAATGACAAAAGAATGGAGAGTGTTTACAGCAAACGAATCAGGGCCGGTAAGCGTAGGACTTATTTTTTTGATGTCAGGGCTACAAGAAGCAATGATTATTATTTAACGATTACTGAAAGCCGCAAAAAATTTAATGAAGATGGTTACGACCGTCACAAAATCTTCCTTTACAAAGAAGATTTCAACAAGTTTATCAAAGCCCTTACTGAAGCTGTAGACTATGTTAAGACTGATTTGATGCCTGATTTTGATTTCGATGCTTTTAATCACGACCAGGTACATGAAAACGGTGATGGGCATCATGAACACCATGAAAATCATGATGCAGTTTCAATTCCCGTTGAACAGGTTACTGAAATTAGTGAAGTGGAAGCTGTAAAAGTGGAAGCAGTTTCTACAACACCCGAACCTACATCATCTTCTCCGGATCATCTGGAAGAAGTTGATAAATGGTGATTTAGGCTTAAGGCGTAAAGCTTAAGGCGTAAGGTGTAAGGCTCAAGGTTTTTAAGATTTTAAAAATGGTTAATGAGGATGTGAAACACTTCTTTCATTAACCATTTTTCATTCCGGTCATCGGTCATCCATAATAAACTCCGCTGCACGTCGAGTTATATTCGCCCAATAAAAATGATTATAAAAAACAGCAGGTATTGTATTCGTTAAATGAACAGAGCGAACAACAGATGCTGCAAAAACATCCCAGTCATCATTCGGACAAACGATCAATTTACCATTACATAGTAAAGGATCAACACCAATAGCGCCATTTTCTGTTGATACTACGTTCAGATTAAATGCAAGCGCTTCCACCAATTTTGTTTTAATGCCACCGCCAGAGTGTACCGGATTTAAAAATGTTCGGCAGCCCATTAGGTAATAGTCAAGGTTTTCGACAAAGCCCATAAAGCGGACAGAAGGATATTCATTATTTGAAATGGCCTCCGGAATATCCAGGCCACAGATTAATAAAAGATAGGAGAGTCCCCCGCTTTGTAAAAGAGGATTTATTTTAAACAGAAGATTTTCCAGGGCTTCGCGGTTTGGTGAATAACTGAAAGCGCCATTGAATAATAGCAAGGGAATTTCTTCGGGAATATTCATTTGCTGATGAATGGATGATCCTGCTGACGTGCGGTTTTCGTCAGAGGGGGGTTCAGAAATTTCAGTTCCGAAGCTGACTGTTATGCACCGGTCCTTATTCAGACCAAAATTTTTAATCGCATAATCTCTGTCAGCATCCTGGATAAAAAAATTATAATCTGCATGCCTGTGCGTGAGCTTTTCATAGTTCCACAATATGCGCCACCACCATTTACCAAGGCTTTTCCAGCGATTTCCTTCCAGGTTATGCGAATGAACCACGAGGCGGACACCACAGAACTTTTTCAACAAAATACCCAGCCATCCATAGTATGGGTGTTCCAAAATAAATACAGATGCCTTTTTTTCGTGTATCAGTTTTCTCAGTTTAAAAAAAATAAACGGATTAATATATCTAAAAGAAGCATTGGGAAGAATATTCAATAACTCATAACCATCGGCCAGTTCAGGTTGATTATTTTTTATTCCTACGATCGTAACCTGGTGGTATCTTGAAAAATATTTATAAAAAAGGGCAATGCCTTTTTGTCCGCCGGATCGCGCAGGAAGAAAGGGGTATGATACGAGAGAGATTATATTCATTATTCAAAAGCCTAAAGCCTAAAGCCTCTCAAGCCCAAAGCTTAAAGCTTAAAGCTTAAAGCCTAAAACTAATGTTTAATTTGAATATGAAATGGTTTTGAATAATACCATTAGTAAAAAATTGCAACGATCTAAAAAGAAGTTTTAGGCTTTGGGCTTTAGACTTTAGGCCTAATAACCCCAAATATTTGTAAAACCGCACTTATTAAAAGAAGGTAAGTGATGATGCCAGCCCAAATACTTAACCTGTTACCCATAATATAAGATTTTGGTTCAAACCTGAATTCGATGGTATGTTCTCCTGCCGGAACTGACATTCCCCTTAATACATAATCCACTTTACAATAAGGAGCCGGATTGCCATCTATGAAAGCGTTCCATCCTTTATCATAATATATTTCACTGAACACAGCGAACTGATTTGTTCTTGATTTGAATCTGTAAGAAATTTTATCATTCTGGTTTTCGATCAGTTGAATGCTGGCGGTACTATCTCTAACCGGCATGAATGGGATATTATTTCTGAATATATTTTCTACAATTGCTGTATCGCGAACGTTAATACTATCCAACGCCTTCATTTCCTGATCTGCATTATCCACAAAATGGATATCAGAAACAAGCCAGCAGGATCCAAACGCACCTGAATTCGGAATTGCATGATCCTTACCATCCTGTCCTTTCTGAATAACATATTTTGTATTCAGCATATTGTAAACCCTTTGGTTTCCTTTAACGAGTTGGTGTTCTATCAGATCATTGTATAATGCAAGTTTGGCAGGATGGTAACCACCTACGGAATTATGAAAATAAGAGGCATGTGCATCCTGGAATGGATCGCCGCTTGCTATATCCAAAACACGAAAATTCTTCTCGGGATCTGCATTGATTATCCCGTCGGCATTAGATGGTGTAAATGCAGCTTCAATATTTTCAGGTTCAGTATAACTATCCTCGTTAAGATATTTTTTTCCTTCGAGCATCAAATCAAATGAACTCAGTACCAGCAGCCCAGATATTAATAAGGGAGATTTTATTTTGCCTTTAAAATAAAACCAGCAAAGGCCGGAAGCAAGTAAAACCAGAACAATACTGCGAAGAAGATCCGTTTCAAAAATGCCTCTTCGATCATCCTGTAAAGCAGACATCCATCCATTCACTACCTGCGTTGCCTGCTGCTGCATTTCGGGAGTAGGTTGTTTGCCCTGAGCCTGTTGCTGCAGAATGTTTGATATAAAATTTCCTTTGATACGGCTATCTGAATCTGCTTTAAAATCACTCATAAAAAAAACAAGCAGGCTAATGAATACAAGCGCCCCTGTTGTATACAGTGTATTTTTAAATTTCTTAAAAAATACTTCTTTGTTTTCTTTTGAGTCAACAAATTCCTGTAATCCCAGCGCAGCAAGTAATGCAAATCCAAGTTGTGGCATGACAAGGGCCATGGAGGGCGCTCGGAATTTACTGTACAATGGCAGGTGGTCGAATAGAAAATAATTGACCAGTTCAAAATGTCTGCCCCATGCGAGAATTATTCCCACTAAGCTGATTGAAAAAATCCACCATTTGTGCCAGCTATTTACATAGAACATTCCTAGAATAAACAAAAAGCAAATGACTGCTCCGAGATAAACAGGTCCACTGGTTCCTGGCTGGTCGCCCCAGTAAGATGCATTGTTTGCCATTGCCATGGCATTATCTTCAGGAATTCCGGCTTCTGCTAACTTATCGGCAAATTTTGAACTTCCGGTAATTTCTTTCCCTGCTGAACCACCTCCCTGCATACCCGGAACAAAAAGTGTAAGCGTTTCTGAAATTCCATAACTCCATCGGAATGCATATTCCTTATCAAGACCACCTTTGGTTTTATTATTAGTATTCACTGCTGTCAGCTGGGATTTCCCACCCCGCATGGTTTCTGTAACCAGTTCCCTGGTAGGCAGAAGCGTATATGCTAAATTGAGAGATCCGATGATCAGAGAAAAAGCAATGAGAGAGAAGGAAATTAAAAAATGCTTTATTTTTTTTTCTTTCCAGTGTGTTCCTAAATAAACCAGGCAGAGGATCCCAATAATCAGTCCGGTATAATAAACAATTTGCAAATGCTGAATACTGACTTCCAGCGTAAAGAACAATGTCATCATAGCTGTGCCGCCCAGGTATTTCCCGCGAAGTATCAGGAGCACGCCGGCAATTACAGCGGGCATATATCCAATTGCAATAAGTTCTGTATCATGACCCGCAACTACCAAAATAGGATTAAAGGTCGCAAAACCGTACGCCAGTGATCCCAGTAAAGAAATTAAAAGGCTCAGCCCAAAAACCTGGGTCAGGATATAAAAGCAAACACAGGCACTGAAGAAAAAAGAAATCGGTTTCCAGGGTTCATCTTTATTTAAAAAAAATAACCAGTTAATAGCAAGCAACGGTTTATTGATATTCGAAGTGCTTTCAATCGCGATATTATAAGCAGGCATACCTCCGAACATAGATTCAGACCATAATGGCCAGTGTCCATTCTTTTCTCTGTAATCATTTGATTGTTTTGCCATGCCTGTATATCCTTGCACATCTGCCTGGTGAAGAACTTTTCCTTCCAGGGCCGTCTTATTATAAACAATTGAAACAATTAGAAATACAGCGATAGCAATAAGATGTGGTACGGCTTTCTTAAGAAGCGATGAATTCATACGAATGAAACTGGTTAATCAGGCAAAATAATGCTATTTTATGCAGAAATTTAGATTTTTGACATATGGCTTTCTTAAGAATGCTCAATCGCGCGGCTTTTATTTGTAATGTATGTTTTCTGTTAGCGATATTCCTGTTATGGTATTCGCATCCTGTTAATCCCGGACTTTCCTCACTGATTATTGTGATGGGATTTTTGCTTTCTATCGTTCTGAATATTGTAGTAAATATCTGGCTGATCCTTATCCGGGTTTTTAAAAAACCTTTACCAGTAATTCCACGTTTCTTATTTTATTTAAATGGGGCATTTCTTGTTATTCAAATAATCTTATTAATAAAATAAGTTTAGTTGTTAGTTATTAGTTGTAATTATTTGCAGCTAACAACTACCGACTAGTAATTAATTCAACATTTCCATACTAGTTTTAGGCTTTAAGCTTTAAGCTTTAGGCTTTAGGCTAAGTTCCATCACGTAATCATCCATAAAATATCCGCCTCCTATATCAATCAGATCTTCTTTCAGAAGAGAGAATCCCATTTTCTCATAAAAGATCCTTGCTTTATTGTGACGGTTGACATTTAATAGCAGCGCTCTTCCTCCGGCAGATTTCACACGGGATATCACATCATTCAATAACCATTTTCCCAGGCCTTTTCCCTGTAAACGATTATCAAGGTATATCTTATTCAACTTGAAGTCGCCCTCTTCATTTAGCCTGGTGAAGGAAGCAAAACCCACAGGTAGTTCTTCAGAATAAACAATCAGAAAATTTTGTCCGGAATCCCATTGTGCTACCAGGGCTTCCGGACTATAAATAAGATCCATCATATAATCGATCTGCCCAGGCTCCACAATATCCTGGTAAGTCACCGGAAATATCTGAAATGCCAGATCTCTTACCTGCCATAAATCTTCTTCCGACACTTCACGAACTTCAATGCCCTGAGTATTTGCATCCATTTTGTATTAGTTTTAAAATATAATGCCGAGTTTATAACATTTCAACCCCGGATTTGTAAATATAAAAAACAGTATATGGAAAACAGGAATTTGGGCAGGTCCGGGATCCAGGTCGCACCCTTTGCATTTGGAGGCAATGTTTTTGGATGGACAGTAAACGAATCCATGGCCTTTAAGTTATTGGATGAATTTACCCGATCGGGCTTTAACTTAATTGATACGGCCGATGTATATTCAACCTGGGTATCGGGTAATAAAGGGGGAGAATCAGAAACGATCATTGGTCAGTGGCTAAGCAGAAGAAATAACAGGAAGGATGTCGTGATCGCCACCAAAGTAGGCAAGCCGATGGGTCCGGGTAAATTGGGGCTTTCAGGAAAGTATATACGCCACGCTGTTGAAGATTCATTAAAAAGACTTCAAACAGATTATATTGATCTGTATCAATCGCATGATGACGATCCGCATACGCCCATGGAAGAGACATTGAGCACTTTCACCGACCTGATAAAAGAAGGAAAGGTAAGGGCTATCGGTGCATCCAATTTTACAGCTGACAGGCTTACACTTTCTTTGGAAGTCAGTAAAGCGAATAATTATGCCCGTTATGAAACCCTGCAGCCGCCATATAATCTGTATGATCGAAGTATTGAAAAAGATCTTCAGTGGCTTTGTGTAAAGGAAGGAATTGGAATTATTTCTTACTATGCCCTCGCCAGCGGATTTTTAACTGGTAAATACCGTTCAGAACAAGATCTCAATAAAAGTGTACGGGGACAGGGAATAAAAAAATACCTGGATTTGAGGGGAAAGAAAATCCTAACAGCACTGGATGAAGTTTCTGCAAAGTATAAGTCTTCTCCTGCAACTATTGCACTTGCCTGGCTGATGACCCGTCCTGCAGTTGTAGCGCCTATTGCGAGTGCAACGAAAGAGGATCAGTTAAAGGATTTGCTGATGTCAGCCGATATTAATTTGGATGAAGAATCTATCAGAATGTTGTCGGGGGAAGCACTTACAGTTGGCCGTTGACCGTTGGCCGTTGGCGGTTCTTCCAATCGCACTACCACACTAGTTTTAGTTTTTGGCTTTTGGCTTTAAGCTTTAGGCTCAAGATTAGCACTCCGGCAGGCTAAGAGGAATATGCACGGCGAGGCCACCGTCGGAAGTTTCTTTGTATTTGCTGTTCATGTCCAGCGCTGTATCCCACATGGTACGGATTACAGCATCCAGGGAAACTTTCGCAAAATCCGGCATGCTTTGTAAAGCCAGTTGAGAGGCAGTAATAGCCTTTATAGCGCCCATCGTATTTCTTTCTATGCAGGGTACCTGTACCAATCCTCCGATGGGATCACAGGTCAGGCCCAGGTGATGCTCCATGGCGATTTCTGCGGCCATCAGGGCCTGTCGTTGGGTTCCACCCATGGATTCCGTTAATGCAGCTGCAGCCATAGCTGATGAAACGCCAATTTCTGCCTGGCATCCTCCCATTGCTGCAGACAATGTTGCTCCTTTTTTAAATATGCTTCCGATTTCAGATGCAGTTAATAAAAAGGAAAGAACTTTTTCTTCCTGGAATTCATCCGTAAAACAAATAAAGTATTGGAGCACTGCAGGAATAACTCCTGCTGCTCCATTGGTTGGAGCGGTTACTACTTTCCCAAATGAAGCATTTTCTTCGTTTACCGCCAGCGCAAAGCAACTTACCCAGTCGAGTATGTATTGAAAATCTTTTCCGCCCTCCTTTATTGCCTTTACCCACCCGGAATAATCACTGTAAATTCTCCCTTTAAGTAATTTCTTATTCAGGGCAGCAGCCCGCCTGCTCACCTGAAGTCCTCCAGGTAAAACACCCTCAGTGTGGCAGCCTTTATACATGCAATCCCTCATTACTTTCCAAATTTTCCCCAGTTGTTTTTTTATTTCAGATTCTTCACGCCATGCCAGTTCGTTTTCCATTACGACTTCATGAATGGAGAATCCTGTTTTCCTGCACCAGTGCAGCAGGTTTTCTGCTGTATCTATGGGAAAAGGCAGTTGCACCATTTTCTTTTCAGTCAGGGAACCGGCTTCTTTCTCAATAAAACCCCCTCCGATGGAATAATAAGTCTCAGCAATTGAACTATGTCCATTAAAATCTGCCAGAAAGCTAAGGGCATTGGGATGATGGGGGAGGGATTCATTCATCAGAAATATGATATCTTCCGAAGGATCAAACCGGATAGAAAGCTCTGGTCCGAGGGATTTTTTATCCCGGATCGTTTCAATAACTGAAGGAATGACCGATGTATCAATTTCCACCGGATCATAACCTGCCAGCCCCAGCTGGATGGCAATATCGGTTCCATGTCCCTTTCCAGTTTTTGCCAGTGACCCATAAAGAAGAATCTGGAGATGAGTTAAGTCTGACAACATGGCTTTCTGTTCCAGGGACTTGATAAAAGCCTGACCCGCGCGCCAGGGACCTAAAGTATGTGAGCTTGAAGGACCTACACCAATCTTGAAAATGTCGAAAACCGAAATGGGTTCGTAAGGCAAGCAATGTATTTGGGCAAAATTACAATAAAAAAACCCTGAACGGGTGTCCAGGGTCGGTTTAGCAGGTAGTGTATGGTTACGGCACTTGGAATAAAAATATCGGCCTCGAACATATAGACATCACTGAAAGATAAAATGCTGCACCGGTCATTTTTTTTTGCCTTCCTCCTGTCTTTTTTTTTTGGCAAGAAGCTCAATATAGCGTTGTTCGTATTGATCCCATTTGAATTTTCTCGAGAAAATAGCTACGAAAACAACAATCAGAACAAGGGCCAGGAGGAGAACTCCTGGATTGAAATCACTTGTATTGCTTATCATTTTTGCCCTTTTATACCAGCCGGAGAAGAAATTAACTGCAATTGGTATTACAAATAAGAGCGCCAGTGGAATTCCAAGCAGAAATTGCCGGAAGGTTTTCCTTTGTTTATCGCGGTTGGTTTTCCAGTAAACTATAAAGGCTTCTTCTTCCTCAGTCAGCATTTAGTTCTTGTTTAAAGGACGACTCACATAAGAAATATGGAACAAAAATTGAGGTTTCCTCAGGTATATGGTTAGTTTTCAATATTTTATTTTAATTTTCAGATAATTATTTAACTGTATTAGCGTTCGTTAATTACTTTTAAAAGTAAATCCATTGGCTTTGAAGATCCCACTCTTACTGGTAGAATATCTTTATAAGAACCGAAAGATGGCCCTTCCCGGTCTTGGCATCTTTACGCTCGATAAGTCTGTAGTGCTTCCGGAAGAAAATGATCGCACGCAACTTGCTATACCAAACGCCGTTCAGTTTCAAAATGCAAATATAGCAGCGGCTGACAAAGAGCTTATTAGTTTTATTTGTGAAAATACGGGTAAGATAAAACCTCTCGCCATTTCAGACCTGGATTCCTATCTAAATCTCGGAACTGAAATGCTGAATATCGGAAAACCATTTCATCTCGAAGGCATCGGGACCATCACCAAAAATAAAACCGGCAAGTTTGATTTTACACCTGGAGAATACACCCTCATTAAAGAAAATACTCCTGGTCCTGATCACGGAAAGAAAAAGCTTTATACTTCCGAGAAAAACCAATTAAATACAGTTACGTCCATTCAGAACAGAAATATGTTGAAGGTGGTTGCTCTTTTAGCTGCTCTGGTAATCGTTGGATTGGGTGGCTGGATGATGTACAAGAAAAATAATACCGGAGCAGCAGGAAATAATCCGGACACAAGTTCAGTTGCTCAGACGCAGCAGCCACCTGCCAGCGATTCATTGGCTGCTGACTCAGCAGCGCACCGTGATTCAGTAAAAAATTTAGCCAAAGGTCCCGGTCATCTGTCAACAATTAACGGCCAACCTTCAACTTATAAATTTATTATCCTGTCTACTTATAATAAATCTCACGCCCTCAGGCGTTATAAGCAACTGTTAGGATTCGATCTGAAAGCTTATTTATACCAGAAGGATTCATCTTTCTTCAAAGTTTATTTTCAATTTCCTGCACTTGCGAAAGATACCATTCACATAAAAGATTCTCTCCGGAAGCAATATGCACATGATGTGATCATCGAGCAATGATGCTTTTTTGCTATCTTCATTTTTAAATAAAATTGAATATGCAAGCACTTGCTATACCATCAGGTAAAAAATTCTTCATTCTGCTTATTTCATTTTGCTTTGTTTTAAATTTCGTTAAGGCACAAAAACCCGAAGACACTGAATTTTATAGCCCTGTTCCCAAAATAGTGACGCCAGGTAAAACAGACTCTGAACCGCCCTCCGATGCCATAGTTCTTTTCGACGGAAAAAATCTCGATATGTGGAGAGCGGAGGGTAAAGATTCAACCAAAGCAGCAGGCTGGAAAGTACATGATGGTATTATGACCGTTGAAAAAAAAGCAGGTGGAATCCTTACCCGTCAAAGATTCATGGATTTTCAACTCCATGTTGAATTCAGAATTCCTGAAAATATTACTGGCTCCGGACAGGCTAGAGGAAACAGCGGAGTTTTTCTTGCAGACATATCCGATAATGGAGGCGATGTTGGATATGAATTGCAGGTACTGGATAATTATAATAATACAACTTATGTTAACGGTCAGGTAGGAAGTATTTATAAACAAAGTGTTCCTCTGGCTAACCCTTCCCGCAAACCAGGTGAATGGCAGGACTACGAAGTAGTATGGACTGCCCCCCGATTCAAAGATGACGGTAGCCTTGATTCACCCGCACGTGTAACTGTTTTTTTAAATGGAGTGCTGGTGCAAAATAATTATGTCCTGACTGGTGTTACACAATATATCGGTAAACCATATTACAAGAAACATGGTACATCGCCCATAAAACTCCAGGCGCACGGAGATGCCAGCGAACCGATTAGTTACAGGAATATTTGGGTAAGACCTTTGTAATTATTAATTATCAATTATTAATTATTAATGCTGAGAGATGAATCTCGGAATAATCGAAATTCTTAAAAGTAAATGCAAATCCAGTCGTTAATAATTAATAATTGATAATTAATAATTACTTCGTTAAGTACACTCCGCCATCGGGGAATTCCTTTACCGTTACCATGTTCTTATGTTGCAGTATGGATTTCAGATCGGGCATGGAAGGATTATCAAGGTCATTGAACCAAACCAGGTAATTATTATTTCCGGTATAATACTGCTGAACCTGTGCGGGGAAATCCAGAAATGGTAACTGTCGCGCAGCTATCCCGCTAACAAAATATACTGCTTCACCCGCATTTGAATAGATCGGAATCCGGGGGTCAAAAACATTTTTATTTTTTTCAAGAAACTGAACAATTTCAGACTGAACAAAGGGGTCTTCCCGGTAACCTGGAATTCCTGCATCCTTCACTCCATCATAATATTCATAATCAGCACGTACCTGAACATTCAAAAACCAAACCGTAATCAATAAAAAAAGAATACCATAAATCCATTTCAACCGGATGGATATATTTTTAAAAAATCCCGATATCCAACAACTAAAGCTCCACAAGAGAGGAATAAAAATGGGTGACAATAACCGGTTTGTAAATTGTTCGTACCGGGTATAGCTTGAGGTAATAATCATGAAAATACAATAGATCAATCCGGTAACCGCCATTGTATATTCAAATCCATACTTTGATTTTTTACTGTTTTTATTAAATAAAATGGTGACAACAAAAAGTATCAACAATATAAAAGTCAGCGCAATCGCTAACAGAGGCTTTCTGTCAAGCAAGAGCCAGTCACAAAGCACGCCACCGAAATATTCCATGATTTTCAGGATTCCTTCATCATTCCTGGGACGGGGGCCCATAGCGAGTCCGGTATCTTTGAGATTACGAATAATATTGATGAGCAGCAAAGAGAAAGAAATACTTCCAAACAGTACACAATCGAGAATTCTTTTACGCCAGGTAAAAGCCCCGTTAAAAAATATAAGACATAAGCCGGTTATGATCAAAAAGACACCTGCATAACGGGTTAAGCAGGCTAAAGAACAAATCAGGATTGAAATCAGGAACCAGCCTGTGGTATGTTGTTTTAAATAATTTGAAAAACTAATAATGAAAAAAAGGATCAGGATAAGAAAAATGGTTTCTGACCATAGATAAGAATAGACCTCCTGCATTGCCGGACTCAATAGAATACATATGAGCAAAATACGTTTATACCATGCGGAAGGTTTGTTAAACCCATTCATAATTCCGCCACTTACATACAACAGTATTCCGAACAGGAGTCCATTCAGCAAAGGACCAAATTGAAGGGGGTCCAGCCTGGTAAAAAAAGAAATGACGGTTAAAAAAAAAGGATAAGCAAATGGAAAGTCTACAACCGGCAGGTCGTCAAATGAAATGAATCCTTTGCCATGAACCAGGTGCCTTGCAGCGCTTAGATAGGTTACAGAATCCGGAGATATCCCGATTCCACTATGCCTGGAAAATATCTGAATCAGAAAAAAGCCGATCAGGGCGGCCAGAATTGAATCCAGGTTGTTTGAAAGGGAAAATAAATGTGACTTTACTTTCATTTGTTAATTCGAAGATATAGGAATTATGATTGTTTTTTCTATGAACACCTTAGCCTAATTTCAATTTTTGTTCCAGATCAAATTATTGATGAACAGGATCAAATACCTTATTTGTTTATTAGTCGTCTGCAGCTTTGACCATGCCAGTGCCCAGATATTTGGGGGGACACCTCCTTCTGTAAAGTGGAAAGTAGTTCATTCAATTCCGGCAAATATCATTTTTCCTCCGGGACTGGATAGCGAAGCACGTGAAGTGGCATTCCTGGTTACAGCTCTGAGTAAAACCACTTTGTCAACCATTGGTGACCAGCAAAAACCAATTGATATTGTTTTTCACGATCTGACAACCATCCCCAACGGATATGTACAGCTTGCTCCTTTCAGAAGTGAATTCCAGCTTACTCCTGAGCAAAATAGTTTTGATCTTGGAAGTCTGCCCTGGTATCAGACCCTGGCCATTCATGAATACCGGCATGTGCAGCAATACAATAATTTTCGTTTAGGCCTTTCTAAAGCATTTTACATTCTGTTTGGTCAGGACGGTCTTGCATTTGCCAATAGTCTTTCTGTCCCTAACTGGTTTTTTGAAGGAGACGCTGTTTTCCAGGAAACACTGGTCAGTCAGCAGGGCAGGGGACGACTTCCACTTTTCCTCGCAGGATTTGAAAGTCTCTGGGTTTCAGAAAAGAATTATTCCTGGATGAAACTTCGCAATGGATCATACCGGGATTATACACCAAACTGGTATCCTTTGGGATATATGCTGGTGGCCTTTGGAAGAGAAAAATATGGATCTAATTTCTGGGATAAAACTGCCAGGGAAGCTGCTGCATTTAAAGGTTTATTCTATCCACTTCAAAATTCAATAAAAAGAAATTCGGGCGTAAACTTTGATACTTTCAGAGTGAGGGCCATGGACTATTTCCGGGATCAGCTGCCGGAAGATGCCTTTACAAGTGAGCCTGCGATGTATGGTAAAAAAATGCCTCATTTCGTCGCAGATGAATTATTTCCGCAATTCACCGACAGTAATCACCTGGTATTCCTGAATAGCAGCTACCGTCTCCCTCCTGATTTTGTTTTACAACATACCGGCACTGAAAAACTTATCCGGATAAAATTCCAGGCAGTCGTATTGGATCAGACCTTTACTTACAGGAACCGTAAAATTGTTTACACAGCGTATGAACCGGATCTCCGCTGGGGGTGGCGTGATTATTCTGTACTCCGTATAATAGATCTCGATACAAAAAAAGATACCCGGCTTCGTGGAAAGACAAAATATTTTTCTCCGGATATCTCTCCCGACGGAAAATCTTTGGTTGCAGTAAACATGTCGACGACAGGAAAAAGTACCCTTGACATCCTGGATATTCAATCAGGTAAAATCCTGAGACAAATTCCAAATCCCGACATGCTGATTTATACCTATCCTAAATTTTTTTCTGACGGACAGTTGGTAACAGCCGTCAGAAATAAAAAAGGACAGATGGGTCTGATGCAGGTCGACATTCTTTCGGGTAATCAGCAATTACTTGTTGGCTGGTCAATGGAACCACTCGGTTTTATTTCTGTAGAAAATAACCGGATTTATTTTACACGTACTTTCAATGAACACGACCAGGGTTTCTGTTGGCATGAAGGACAGATTTACGAGATGAATGACGAAGCAAGTGCCGGAAACTATCAGCTATCAGGGGGATATGGGAAATTAACCTGGAATAGTTTTACGAGTGCAGGATACCATGTTCAAACTACGAATGCAAAAAAAGCATTCCGCAATGTGCCGGAAATTTTTCCTGCACTGGACACATCCGAAAAACACAGGGTATACGCGCTGAATAATCCTCCATTCCAGATACCTCATCCTATTCCTGATTCAGTATTTCCTGTGAAACCATATAATTCATTCACACGTCTTTTTAATTTCTACAGCTGGAGACCCTATGTTAATGACCCGAATTATACACTGTCTCTTTTGGGTGAGAATGTATTGAATACCTTTCAATCGGAAATATTTGTAGGCGTTAATCGCAATGAACAATCGAAGAATGCCGGAATGGATTTTATTTACGGAGGATTATTTCCCTTTCTTAATATCGGTACAGAATATATTCTTGATCGGAACAGTTATTATGGCAATCAAAAAATATACTGGAATGAATTGCTTAGTTATGCAGGATTTTCCATCCCACTGAATTTAAGCAGGGGCAGGTGGCTTACAAGCCTGGAAGGCGGAAGCAATATCACCTGGCACCAGCAGTACTTTCAGGGATCGTTTAAA
Organism: Bacteroidota bacterium; assembly: GCA_013287475.1. Lineage (GTDB taxonomy): Bacteria > Bacteroidota > Bacteroidia > Chitinophagales > Chitinophagaceae > Puia. The sequence goes on along the minus strand of JABDDT010000027.1, from coordinate 2,954 downwards.
GACAGTATTAAAAACACTTCCTATTTCAGTCTGGATCCGCAATTATTTTTTAGACACCAGCTTCAGACAGGCAGACTTCAAATCAATCCATCATTTGCGCAAACCTTATTGTTGCAATATAACCGGGCTATAACCAATATTTCCGGGAACCAGGTTCTGGCGTCTGCCAATTTTTATTTCCCGGGACTGACAGCTACCAATAGTATTGTAATTAATACTGCAGTGCAACAGCGTGATTCATTAAACCAGGTCAGATTTACCAACAACTTTCCATTTGCAAGGGGTTATTCCGGAGAAAACTTCTATCAGATGTTTACGATAGGGTTCAATTATAATCTTCCGCTTGTATATCCTGACTGGGGGTTTGCAAATCTTATTTACTTTTTTAGAATCCGTGCCAATGCATACTACGATTATACAGGAGTACCTTATTTTGCTACAAATGGTCCAGGTGTACAATCTCAATACCGTTCAGTTGGTCTTGAAATATATCTGGACACACAATGGTGGAACCAGCTTCCTTTGAGTTTTGGAATCCGGTACAGCCGTCTCCTGGATGCTGACTATGAAGGAAGGGGACCAAATCAATGGGAGCTGATTCTACCGTTGAATATTCTCGAAAAGGGTTATAACAGCAGATTGTCCAATCTTTAGAAAGATACTTCGCATCAACAGGAACTTCTTAATTTTGCGCGCTTCCGGAGAAAGCTTATCCGGTCCCATAGTATGAGTTATAAATCAGAAATCGAGAAAAGAAGAACATTCGCCATCATTTCCCATCCGGACGCCGGTAAAACGACGCTGACCGAAAAATTCCTTTTATTTGGAGGTGCAATTCAAACAGCAGGTGCCGTTAAAAGTAATAAGATCAGAAAATATGCCACCAGCGATTTCATGGAAATAGAGCGCCAGCGCGGCATCTCTGTGGCCACTTCCGTAATGAGTTTTCAATATAAGGATAAACTGATAAACCTGCTGGATACACCGGGACATAAAGATTTTGCCGAAGATACTTACCGAACATTAACGGCTGTGGACAGTGTAATTCTTGTAATAGACAGTGTTAACGGTGTTGAAGAACAAACCCGAAAACTGACAGAAGTCTGCCGTATGCGCGACACGCCGATCATAGTTTTTGTAAATAAAATGGATCGTGATGGCAAGAACAGGTTTGAACTGATGGAGGAAATTGAGAATGAGCTGCAAATCAAATTACATCCGCTTACCTGGCCCATTAATAATGGTAAAGATTTTAAAGGTGTTTATAACCTGCACGATAAAAATCTGATTCTATTTACTGCGAATACAAAAGCATCTGATGAGGACGTAGTTCAAATCGGGGATCTCAGTACATCATTGCTGGATGAAAAACTCGGTGAAAAAGATGCATCCATATTACGTGAAGATGTGGAGCTGGTGGATGGCGTTTACGGACCACTTGCTATTGAAGATTACCTCAGTGGAAAAATTGCACCGGTATTTTTTGGATCTGCCATTAATAATTTCGGCGTACGTGAAATGCTGGATAATTTTATCCGAATCGCGCCGGTACCGCAATGCCGGCCTACGACTGACGGTGCAGTTTGTCCTGAGGACGAAAAATTCAGCGGTTTTGTTTTCAAGATCCATGCAAATCTTGATCCCAGGCATCGTGACCGGATTGCATTTATCCGGGCCTGCAGCGGGAAATTTGAAAGAAATAAATATTTCCATCATGTCCGTTTGAATAAAGACATCCGTTTCAGCAATCCATATAGTTTTCTTGCGCGTGACAAGGATGTTATAGATGAAGCATTTCCTGGCGATGTAGTCGGCCTATTCGACACCGGGAATTTCAAAATCGGGGATACACTCACAGAAGGAGCCAATTTTTATTTCACCGGTATACCTTCTTTTTCACCAGAAATATTTAAGGAAGTCCAGAATAAAGATCCCATGAAAACCAAACAGCTCGAAAAGGGATTGTTACAATTAACAGATGAAGGCGTGGCGCAATTATTCACTCAGTTTGGCGGTAACAAAAAAATAATTGGATGTGTGGGCGAGTTACAATTTGAAGTCATTCAATACAGACTACTGCATGAATATTCGGCATCTGTTCAATTCAATACACTTCCTTTTTTCAAAGCCTGCTGGATAACGAGTAATGATGAGAAAAAGCTCTTTGACTTCGCCAGATTCAAGCAAAATAATATTGCTGAGGATAAGGACGGGAATATGGTTTATCTCGCACAAAGTGAGTGGTTCCTGAAAACGGAGATCACCAATAATCCCGAGATAGAGTTTCATTATACTTCGGAGATACACAAGTAGTATAGGAGTATAAGAGTATAGGAGTATAGGAGTATAAGGGGTTTTTCTTATAAATATTGAGTGAAACCCTCATTTTTTTTCAAATTGAATCAATCAATTTCGAGTCTTAATACTTGAAATTATGATCCGAAGAGATGGTCCAATTGTACAAAAATCACTTGCATTTGCAATTGAAATAATTAAATTTTGTGATATTCT
>JABDDT010000027.1:0-433 GCA_013287475.1 Bacteroidota bacterium | reverse complement strand
TTCTTACAGATAAGAAAAAGTTCATTGTTTCAAATCAATTGATGAAATCGGGAACTTCAATTGGAGCCCAGGTTTTTGAAGCCCAATATTCAGAAAGCAGGTTGGATTTCATTCACAAAATGAAAATTGCACAAAAAGAAGCAAATGAAACTTTATACTGGCTTATTGTTTGTGAGAAAATGGAAGGAATAGAAGTTCAACAGGAAATTTCAAATATATTAAATGAAATTATATCCATTATCTCCAAAATTATTGTTACAAGTAAGAAAAATTTAAACTAGTAATCAAAATCCACTCTTATACTCCTATACTCCTATACTCTTATACTATTTCAGCCTAACCCCGGTATAATTATGCGGGCTAATCTTCTTCAGTTCTTTTTTAACTACAGCGGCAATATCAAGTCCGTCGATAAAGGCATGCATGGATTCCT
>JABDDT010000026.1 GCA_013287475.1 Bacteroidota bacterium | reverse complement strand
TAATGCATCCAAACCTTATGTAGTATACATGGCAGGTTTAGGTCCTTTTTTCAGTGGAATCTGTCTGTCTGCAATATTCATCTTTGGTTATTGGTTTTGGAGATTGAAAAACTGGAGAACCGCACTGCCTTTTATTATTATGTCCGGAACAATTTTGCTGTCAGTTTTAATCATATCGGAAGCGTGGTATGCAAGATATGTTCCGCAGTTATGGTTTTTTCCACTCGTCCTTCTCATAGCCTCAGAAGCTGACCAGGGTAGAATAATCAGAAAAATCCGGCATTTTCTTTATATCCTCATGATCGTGGATATTTCTTTCTGTCTGGCTTCATTTCCATATGTATATTATAAAACAGCACAGATAAAATACGAACTGGACCAGTTGAAAGCAAGCAAAAAGATTATCCCTGTCGAGTTCACTTATTTTACTTCCAACCGGGCAAGATTTATTGAATATGATATTCCATTTCGGGAAGTTCCCATTCCAAACAACAGCGCAACGTTCATGTCGAGTTCTTCTACCAAAATAATTCCTCCCGCAATAATGCCCGATCTTCCTAAATCCCTTGTATTAAGAACCGGAGAAAAAATTGTCAAACATTTTAATCTGAATGACACAACTGGATATCGTGTATTGTAGTTCGTTAATCATATTTCCCGAATCGTGTAACAACTCACGATTCACAAATTGCAATCAAAGTTTCTTTTTTGGAAATTCATATATTTAGGGGATGAAGATTGCAATTATCAACGGTCCCAATTTAAACCTGCTTGGAATCAGGGAGCCTGGAATTTATGGGCGGCAAACATTTGAAGATTTTCTGAAAGGGCTCAGGGAAAAATACCCCGCTGTCCAGATCGATTATTTTCAAAGCAATGTGGAAGGTGAACTCGTAAATGAATTACAGAGAGTGGGATTTTCATATGATGGAATACTGCTGAATGCAGCCGCGTATACACATACTTCAGTCGCGATCGGAGATGCTGTCTCGGCTATTAAAACACCCGTAATTGAAATTCATATCAGCAATATTTCGGCGCGAGAAGAATACCGTCTGCGTTCCTTTGTTGGAGCAAAATCTGTCGGATCTATTACCGGACTTGGCCTCAAAGGATATGAACTCGGATTACTTTATTTTCTATAAAAAAATCCGCATCATCAAAGCCGCTCCATTGTCCTGCTTGGGCCCATCGGTTAGTTTTATGATATGAAGCCCACTGCCTGACCATAACATAAAGACATCTCCCTTTTTTGATTTGGCAAGTTGTCTGTCAATAGCAGGAATAATACTTCCTCTTGCCACCCAACCTAGGTCCCCTTTGGTAATTGATTCTCCACCCATCGAATAAGCCTCAGCAAGCCGCTCAAAATTGTCCTGATTGTTTTTAAGTTTACTGAGGATGGATTTTCCGAGACTGTCTGCCATCCGGTACCTGAAAACGGAGGTATCAATAAAAATCTGGCTGATTTTGTAAAAAGTATTGGGCATTCTTGCCAGGATCTGTACCAGGAATTTTTTACCCTGCATCGTATATGGACCGTATACTTTTTTGAGAATTCCTCTATAAGCGAGACTGTCAGACAGACTGGAAAAGTGGGTTGTCCTGGTGACGACGATTGTATCAAGAATGAATTTTTTCTTCATTACATCCTTTACATAAAGCGGAGAATTCGGCGATTTTTCGAGTTCCGTTTTGATCTCCGTTATGGATTTTGTTTGGCTAAACCCATGTAAGTAACTAATAACCAATATAATGAAGAATAACCATTTCGGCATAAAAACTTGTTAAGGTTGCAAATATAGTCAGCCACCCTGATCTCTCACAGCAACAAATCAGCTTACCGGATCGTTTTTTGCAGGAAGCATATTACCATGAAACGATTCCTGTTTTTGATCCTTGTTTTCGCCTTCTGCAGGGGCTTTTCCCAGGCAGGGTCATATATCATTGGATTAAAAGGCGACACCCTTAACAGAGTTGATTCCAAATCCATGAAACAGGGTAAATGGATTAATCATGTGGACGAAGTGAGGGGTGAACCAGGATATGAAGAAGAAGGTGAATATAAAAATAGCCGAAAAGAAGGAACCTGGAGGATTTACAGCCTGGAAGGAGATCTGACCGGCCTTGAATTCTATAAATGGGGTAATAAAGATGGTCTTTGTCAGTATTTCAATCCTTCAGGAGCTCTTGTCAGGGAAGAAAACTGGAAGGCCCTGAATCCGGATAAATTATATGATACCCTTGTTATAGAAGACATCGACCACCTGAATGAATACAAAACCGTGATTGTAAAGAATGAAGGTGTTGCCATCCGACATGGACTGTGGAAATATTATAATTCATCCACCGGCATGATTTATAAAACGGAAACCTATACGATGGGAAAACTCGAAACGCATAAAAGCGATCCGGGTTCCGATTCTACAAAAGTTGCCAGTAAGACGATGGTGAAGCCGAAGGAGGTACAGGATTATGAAAAGAAAAATGCCGGAAAGAAACAAATAAAAGTCCGGGACGGTCAAACCAATTAGTCGGTTTTCAAGGAAGCTTTTTTTACTTTAACGAGTACTTTGTCTATGCGTTGCGCATCCATATCTACGATTTCGAAATTAAAATCTTTCCACTCCATCTTTTCCCCTGTTCTTGGAATATGTTCCAGCTGATGAAGGATAAAACCCGCGAGTGTATCGAATTCATGTTCACCTTCATTCATCCATTCTGTCTTATCAAAATGATCGAGAAAATCGTAAAAGGGAATTTGAGCATCTACAAGAAAAGATCCGTCATCGCGTTTGACAATTTCATAATCCTTCATATCAGGTTGGGGTATATCGCCAATCAACGCTTCCAGGATATCGTTTAATGTGATCATGCCGAGAAGACTTCCGTATTCATCCACGATACAGCAACTGTGTGTTTTCGTTTCCTTGAATTTTTCAAGTACCTGATAAGCTGTATTATTTTCCGGTACAAAAAGCGGCTGTGTCATCATGTCTTTAAATGGCGTTGAATCGTCCGCCATATACATAGTTTTAATAGAGACCATGCCTTTGATATTGTCAATCTCTCCATCACATACCGGATAAACGGAATGAGGTTCTTTTAATATTTTTTCCTTGATCATTTCCTCTGTTTCATACAAATCGAACCACACAATATCACTGCGATGTGTCATCAGGGAAGTTATATTTCGGTCGCCCAGATGAAATACCCTTTCAATAATTTCCTGTTCGGCTTCTTCAATGGTTCCCTGTTCAGTTCCTTCATTGATGATGGCTTTAATTTCATCTTCTGTTACATTTCCTTCCGGAGAAGGCCGGATAGAAAAAATAATGAAGAAAATACCACTGAACCAGTTAAGTAAAGCAACGATGGGGTATCCGATTCGGGAGAAAACTTTCATAGGTCCAGCTGCGATCCTTGCAATCCTTTCAGCTTTCAACAGGCCAATCCGTTTGGGAATCAGTTCACCAAACAAAATTGACAGAAAGGTTACGAAGATGACGATAATCACCGTAGCAATACTTCCTGCATATCTGTGCAGGTAGGGAATTTTTTCAATGATTGGTTTTAGGTTCTCACTGAATTTTTCTCCCGAATAAAGACCCGTCAGTATGGCGACTAATGTAATTCCGATCTGGGCAGTGGAGAGGAACAATTCGGGATTCTCTGACAGATTTAGCGCAGCCTTCGCTTTTAAATCTCCTTTGGAGGCCATTTCTTCCAACTTGGATTTCCTGGCGGAAACCAGGGCAATCTCAGCCATGACAAACAAACCATTCAAAAAAATTAAACAAAAAAGTATTAAAAATGCAAACATGCTGGTTCTTACTTTAAGCTGAGGGTCCCAAACTGCTTTCTGTATAAAATACTCATTCCATAGCCGATGGTAGTTCCCAGTATGGCTCCCCCAAGTATATCGAGTGGAAAATGAACCCCAACGTAAACCTGGGCGTAACAGATGATGAAGGCCCATGCAAATAACAACCAACGCCAGGAACCTGTTTGATTTAAAGTTATAAAAATAAACCAAGCAGCAGCGAAATGATTACAGGCATGTGAGGATGTAAAACTTGAATTCTGTGGACAATAGTTCACCAAAACCCTTACCTGATCGGCAATATCCGGATTTCTGCAGGGCCTGAAACGAAAAATCAGGTGCTTTATCAATTGACTGCTGAAGAGATCGCTGACAATGGCAGTCATGATAAGTGATACAGCCCACCAGCATCCTTTGACCCCAAAATTGTAAAGTGCGAATACCAACAGGAACAAATAAAAAAAATACCAGAATTCCTGCTGGCGCAGAAACGGCATCACCAGATCAAAAAAGGGATTTATCCAAACCTGGTTAATTTCATGGAATAACCAATGATCAAATTGAATAAGCGGTTTTAAAATAGCCAGGTAAATTGTGGTAAGGGGTAAACTCATGATTGAAATATAATTGCTCTAATTTTAATCCCCATGTATAAGTTGATTTTTTCAAAGCTAAAGATACCTAAATTGGTTCGTTGGTTTTTTGTTGCCGGCATTATTTTTTTATGCCCTGAATGCAGACATGGGGATCAAAAACCCACGGCTGAATTGGATAATGCGATCAGGAAAATTTTTATAACAAGAGATCAGGTCTTTGACCTGAGCGGTTATGCGGGTGGAGGCGGAGGTAACCCTTTTAACCTTTTTGATGAGAATGCGTATGTAGATCCCCGTTATGATAAATCTCCCGACGCCTTTATTCCCGTAACTAATTGTCAGCCTTCAATCCATCCCGCCATTTATTTTCATGGATCTGAAGGTAACCGCATCGTTGTAGACCTGAAAATCCCTTATTCCGTTAAGGAAATATATCTGTATGATCGGTCGCATCAGCCTGATAGTTGCTGGCTTTATTCAGGGAATCTTAAAAAATGGAAGAGCATTGCTTCATTCACTACTGTTGATGAACCTGGAGAAAGAAAATGGAAAAAAATTACGCTGGATCAGGAAACCCGATTTGTAATGATTCGGTTCAGCAGTTATGAAACAGCTATTACAGAAATGGTTTTATATGGAATCCCCCTTCAGCCCGTTCCGGAAGCTGAAAATTTTTATCTGTCAAAAGGGCTGACTAAAACCCCGCTTAAAGAATTCCTGGGTGTCAATTATATTATGGAAAATGAACCCCGATGGCTGAAACCTTTTCATTATAGCAGGCTCTATAATTTTGCTCTGGATTATGACAACGATTTGTCACGGGATGAAAAACACATTCGTTTTAATATGCTGCATTATGGATATTATAATAAGCAACAAGGAAAATACATTTTCGATATTGATACGCTAAAAAATATTAACCATGGAAATATCTGGTATAGCATTCGTGGTGTTTCGAAATGGATGAGTGATCTGGGTTTTACTGATAAAGACCGGCCGTTGAACCGGCCAAACCAGAATTCCGAAGATCCCGTAAATTATTCCAGGCATGCGGCGATGATGTGGAATATGGCAGCATTTTTCGGATACAATAAAACGGATACCAACCTTCTTTCGTTGTCGCATGAACCGAGACAAACAGGCCGTGGTTCTATGGATTTGTATGAGAACGGAAATGAAGAGGATGCCAACTGGGTAGGAAACAAATATTGCAGTCCTTATGAATATTTTGCACAAAGTACTGCTGATTGGGATGGAGATGAAGGCAGACTGGGTACGTGTTTTGGAATTCATTCGGCAGATCCGCAAGCGCAACTCATGATGAGCGGATTAACCGGCTTGGATACCAACCGGGTTAAAGTATATCGTTTTCTTGCCGGAAATCTGCGCAATGATCAGAAATTTATCTGGCAGGGGGGAATTCAATATCATTATTATGCGCAAAAAGATGGCCGGGGTATTTCTCCGGAAGCTGATTCCCTACGATGGAGGTTATCAAAAGTTGCAGGATGCAGCAATCGCATAGCCCCCGGAGTTAAATGCATTTTAGGAGAAAACGGTTATGATAAATCGCCTTCTTCAAGGCAGTCAACACCCCTGATTCCCGGGTTATCTGCTGCACAAAGCCAGGGTATTATGTTGATTCGTTCCATTAATGCCACCTTCTTTTCTGGATTTGACGCCTATATTTTATATTGGTTGAAAGACGGAAATCCGCAGGATGATCCAAGGACATATCTGACCAGTGGTATATTACGTAGGATGCCCGATGGGAAAACAAAAGCCTATCCGGGCTGGTATTACATAAATACACTCGTCAATCATCTCGGTAATTACATGCCTGACAAAGTGATCAGTGAAAGCGGAGATGTCTGGATTTACCGATACAGGAATAGTCAGGTGCAGGACTCAGTAGCATATTTTCTTTATAGACCATCATTCACAGAAAGCCAATCGTTTTCATATTCACTTGATATCGGAAAAGCAGCAGGGAATGAAGTTCATAAGATCAGTTTCGTGGATAATTCAGTGTGGGGAGTTGAAGAAAATTTGCCTTTTTCTGATGGAAGAGTCCAATTGCTTGTAGATGAAAAGCCCATTATGCTTTTATGCAAAGAACCGGCTTATGGTAAATGATTTCCCCGGTTTCTTCCTTATCTTCAGGAAGATCCGGATGAAAAATACTATGCAAGGCCGAAATAATCCTAAACCCGAACCAACAAATGCACAGAACTTATCTGGAAGATTTTTTTGATGGCATGAATGACAAATTTATTTTTGTTTTCATCATTTTTATTCAAATCATTTTTATATTCCAGAAGCTTGATTTTCCAGATGCTGGATTTACCGCAGATTTTTACAGACGAATATTTACCGATCCTTCCTATATTCCGGCCTCCAAAACGGTACGGGAACAATTATTCATCAACCCTTATTTGTCTGAATGAAATTTGTAAAACATTTTATACTATATATTGGGCTGATTATCGTTTTCGGCGGACTTATCTTTTATCTGCTTCACGAGGGCAGATCGTTGGATCATTCTGTTTCTGCTATTTCCTCAGTTGCAAATTCGCCTTCTTCGAATGGGGGAATTTTTTCAAGTATCATTCAAACCAATCTTCAGGAAGCGCTTCCAAGGCTCTTATTGCAGATCATTATTATTATTGCTGCAACTCAATTACTGGGATCAGTATTTAAAAAAATCGGACAACCCGCGGTTATTGGTGAGACAGTAGCTGGTATTTTACTCGGACCTTCATTGCTGGGATTATTATTTCCTTCCGTATTTCATTTTATTTTTCCCATGGAATCCCTTCCAAATCTTCGCTTCCTAAGCCAGATTGGACTTATTCTTTTTATGTTTATTGTAGGAATGGAATTAGATAAACAATTACTGAGAAAACAGGCATTTGAAGCTTTGATTATCAGCCACGCGAGTATCCTAATTCCATTCTGCCTGGGTATTGGGCTATCCATGTATTTATATAACAGATATGCCGGGGCACAAACCCAATTTTATTCATTCGCATTATTTATGGGTATTGCCATGAGTATAACGGCTTTTCCTGTTCTGGCGAGGATTATCCGTGATCGTAAATTAACTGAAACAAGGCTTGGTATACTTGCCATAACCTGTGCCGCATCAGATGATGTAACGGCATGGTGTCTGCTCGCGCTTCTGATTGCCTTTATACGTTCTGGATCTGGAATGAATGGTTTTGTGGTAGTAGGTATGGTCGTTCTCTATGCATTCATTATGCTGATTCCTGTCAGAATAATTTTAAAGAAAATCCAGATGGCCTATGACAAAGGGAAAATCGGATATAATACGTTGATGTCAATCATGTTTATCCTGCTTTTGTCTTCAGCTTATTGTACGGAGCTGATCGGCATACATGCGTTATTCGGAGCCTTTCTGGCCGGGATCGTCATACCCAAAAATGATGCGATGCAAAAGAAAATTATAGACAGAATCAGCGACATAAGTATGGTTATGCTGCTACCTCTGTTTTTCGTTTATACAGGATTGAGAACGCAGGCAGGCATACTGAATACTGGTGCATTATGGTTTAGTTTTTGTCTCATCCTTATTTGTGCGGTCGCAGGTAAATTAGGCGGGAGTGCATTGATTGCCCGTACACTTGGACAAACCTGGAAGGATAGTCTTTCCATCGGCGCACTCCTGAATACACGTGGATTGATGGAACTCATCGTTTTAAATATCGGATATGATATGGGAATCCTCAGCACCGAAATTTTCTCCATGATGGTCCTTATGGCAATGCTCACAACGATGATGACGAGCCCGATTCTTAACTGGATAGAGAGAATATCAATGGGCACAGAAAGTTGAATTGAATCGAAAAAATTTTTGTAAAAACATATTAGTAGAAGAGCATATAGATGGCAGTTTGATTTTAGCCAGACTCTGAATTTGCTATAAAATCGCTTAGGATTCCTTTAAAGTTCCGGCCAGATTCTAAAATAGTTCTAAAAGAGTTCTATTTATGCAGGGTAAGACAATCACGTTATGAAATAATCTGGTCTTTCTTTCACACTGACAAAGCCATCAGAAACTTCATAAATATCTCTGCTTCGAAAAATATCTTTCCGCTTACATTTGTTTTTGAAGTGTTTGTTGAATCGAATTTAATTTCCAGGTGGATCAGCGGATTCTTCCCGGGGTCGATCATATGCAGGAATTTGATCATCGGCGCATCAGTGATCCGGAAAGTCTGTTCTAAAAATTCACCGGTAATTTCCGTGATCATCTGCATCATGCATACCCCGGGTAAAACGGGCTGTCCGGGAAAATGCCCTTTAAAAATGGCATGATCCGGCTGAAGCTCAACGACAGCCTGAATTTGATTCCCTGATTCTGTCAGCTTTTGGATAATATAGAGGTCATTGAGCAGCAGGAGAAGTTATTTGTTTTAATGTAATAGAAAAATGTGAAATATTAAAGTGCCGGATCGAAATACTGTCCGGAGAAATATTCCTGGAGTCTCCAAAAATAACAGCTTCCATAACTGGCTTCTTCGCAGAAGCCCTCTGCATTTTAACCAATTGCCGGCAATTACTATCGGTAATATAATAATTTGCGCCTTCAGCTTGTGGATAAGCATGATAAATCAGTCCGCTGGCTTTAAGCGCATAGGACTTACTATTATCCATATTCCTGAATTGCAGGAGTTCGAAATCTTTCCGCAATGTTCTGACCAATCCTTCTTTATTCATCTGGGGAATAATCGAATAAACTTTAAATCCACTATCGGGCGGGAAGCCAAAATCGAAATAGCTGAGACCCATCTCATTGGTAAAAACCACTCTTGTGCTGTTGTCAGGCATGTGTTTTACAACCAATAATCCGCTGATATGTTTTCCAATGACATCAACCGAAGTTTTATACACGACATGATGGAAATCCGGTTTTAATTTTTCAATGCAGGATTCATCTGATGGAATCTTCTGCATATAACGGTACTGATTGCAGGAGATACTCAGGCAGAACAGACTATGGAATATTAAAAACCGGGTCATTGATTGGTTCATTTAATATTTTGTTCTGAAAACGGATGATGGTTTTATCTCCGGAAAGTTCAAACATCTCGATAGATGTAGCCGTGTAATCCTTTTTATCTATGAGGATATTTATATTTTTATAAAGATCCTTCAGGTTCTTTGTTACTGGTGTGAGTTCAACAAGGAAAGTCCCGGAACTTTCTAAAATACGTGATTGAAAATCCGGATTCTCCAGCATGCTGCCACCAATACAATCAATTAGTATCCGGTTTACCTGTCGAAAAATTTTATTTGAATTGGCCGATATTTTATTCTCTTTCTGACCTTCTTTAATGAATATTTTACCCCCGTTAAGGATCATAATATAGGAATAGGGCTGTATATATTCCATCCGTATTTTATCCTTTTTCCGATACCAGAATTTACCGGACGAATTTATATTTTCCGAAAGCATACTCAGAGATTTCTCCTGTTTGAAATCCGATTGAATGGATTCCGTTGTTGCTGTGGCCAGAGCAAATGATTTTTTAAAAGTTTCCGGATTATTCAATAATGTAAAACCGGGATATTGACCATTGCTATTAATAAAACATAAAATAAAACATACCAGGCTCACCGTTTTAATCATAGGGATTCAAATTAATCATTTTATCCAGTCGTATCATTTTATAGCCTTTATTACGGATTTCTTTTAACAATCTTGGCAAAATTTTCAGGGTTGATTCACTGCTGTCGTGCAGAAGAAGTATGGCACCGGATTTCAGTCTGTCAAGAATACGGGCTTGCAAACGTTCCTCATTTCCTATAACTGTATCATAAGAACGGATAGACCAGCCAATTGAAATAAATCCACCTTGCAGAACAGCTTTTTTCAGATTGGGATTAGTAACGCCGTACGGTGGGCGGAAAAAGCGTGGATAGAATCCGGTAATATCCTGGCAGGTCTGACTGGCGAGCTCCAATTCATTCAGCATTTTTTTCGAACTAAACAGATCGAAAAAACTATTATGGGAATTACTATGATTTCCGATAATATGTCCTTCGTTTGTAATTCTTTTAAGGATATTCTCATTATCCGGCATATTTTTCCCAATGCAAAAAAAAGCTGCTTCAACATTATTTTCTTTCAGTATATCCAGGATACGGGTTGTTTTTTTTCCTGCCGGACCATCATCAAAACTCAGGGCAATAACTTTTTCATTGGTCCTGGCGGAACAAATGGACTTCATAAAAAATCCCATTCTGATAAAATAACTGCCGCAAAATAAAACAGAAACATATACCAGCAATAGCCATCCATAAACAGCAGCGCCCATCTGTAAATGACGATCTGCCCATATCCAGAGAAGGATCAGTATGATATAAAAAATATTGAAGCTGCGGTTGTTCAAGATTCGCTAATTAAAATGAAACTATGATGGGAATTCCCTGAATGATGATGTATTAGTATATTACTGAGTGGGAACTGGGGTCCGTGCTCCATCCAGAATGGCGCCATTTGTTCTTTCAATATGACAGACCCCATCCATAAGGCGAATCCTGATGCAGTCGGGTAATCTCCGCAAAGTGATTTGAACGGAAAAGTTACCTTATTCCTGAATACTGAATTCATAAGTTCTTTGTCCTGCTCATCCATTTTTTTATTGCCAGTATGAGAGGTGAGGATGAGTCCGATCTGATCCAGGGTCGTTTCTTTTTCTTTCAGGAATTCAAGTAGGGAATGTTGAATTGCTTTATTGCTTTCAGGCTTATACAGGATATGAAGCCCTTTTAAAATTGCAAGGGATTTTTTCCCCTGATCTTTTTCCAGCAGAAAGAAAGCTGCGCCTTCTCCTGCGATATTTCCCATCCGATTATCCGTTTTTCTGTAGAGTCCGAACCGGCTTAAAATAGCTTGACTGTCATCAGTAATTTCATCCATTGCACCGACCAAAACCGGTCGGGTTCCTTCCTTCAGAAGCAGTATTGATTCAGTCAGAGCATTTTCAAACGAAAGCCCACGATGCACGATGGTATTATTATAGTTATGACATTTGAGCATAAGAGCTATCTGGGCCCCGACGGTATTATGGGTGGACTGGATAAATGCGGTGGGACTCAATAATTTTTCGTCAAATTCAATCATGCGCCGAAGGAATGATGAACTGTCTTCCAGACAGCCGTAAGCTGTTGCAGTTACTATGGCGGCAGGGATTTCGACATGAGCTTCTTTGAGACAGGTTATCGCAGCTGTTACGCCCATTTTAACAATCCGGCTCATTCGGCGGATCATTTTACTATCTATGAATGAATCATAATCCGGCTCTACTGATTTGAAATAATTATTTGAAGTAGTTGTACGGGACAGAAAAAAGGAATCCGTATCCAGACTGTGCTGTGGAGAAATATTTCCCGCGGACCGTATATAAACTTTCATAAGTTCTTTTAAGCTGCAGAGAAAATAAGTGATGTACAATTTCCTCCGAAACCAAATGAATTCGACATCACAGATTTGATTTTCTGGTTTCTTAAAAAACCTGAAACCGGTTTAAAAGGAAATTCTTTCATGGGTGTTTGCAGTCGCAGGTTAGGAAAAATGATCCCCTGCTGAATGGCAAGTATTGAATAAACGGCTTCCACGGCTCCACTTGCGCCAAGTGTATGACCCGTATAGGCCTTGGTAGAGCTCATTTTAGGAAAGGACTGATCAAACAATAACTGGATAGCCGTTCCTTCTGCGATGTCATTATTTTGGGTTCCTGTTCCATGCAGATTGATATAATCTATTTCACCAGGCTGGATTCCGGCGTTATCCAAAGCATTCTTCATTGCAAGGTATGAACCTGTTCCTTCCGGAGAAGAGGCCGTCTGATGAAAAGCATCGTTGGCATTGGCATATCCACTGACCAGGGCATAAGGTTTTTTCCCCAGTTGGTTCAACCCATTTTCCGACACCAGCAACAGGTAAGCTGCTCCTTCTCCGAGATTCAATCCATGGCGGTTTTCATCAAATGGTTTGCATAATTCCTTGTCAAGTATCATGAGCGTATTGAAACCATTCAGTGTAAAACGTGTTAGTGCATCTGCTCCGCCTACAAGTGCATAGTCAATCATGCCGGCCCTGATCATGCGTGCACCGGTGAATATTGCATTTGCGGAAGAGGAACAGGCCGTACTTACGGTACTAACAAAATGCCGGATACCCAATTGACCGGCTACCAGTTCGGTTACTGCACCGCATTCATGATTTACTACATCAGCGAGTTTTCCTGCAGCAGAATTTTTTGAAAAAAGTTTAAAGAAATTTTCAGTTTTATCCATTCCTCCGACAGTGTTGGCTGAAATAAAACCTGTTCGCTGAGAAAAACTTTTATCCCATCCGGCATCCAGGAGCGCTTCATATGCTGCAATACTGCTTAACAGAGCCGTACGGGGAAGTTGAGATGAAAGTCCGGAGATTGCTGCAAGTTCTCCATTACTAAATTTTACTTCGCCGACAGGCAGTTCTCCACTATGAATGGATTGCAGAAATTTCATTTTTCCAATTCCCGCTTTTTCGTTGCTCAATGATTGAAGATTAGCAAGAAGGCCATTGCCTATTGCGGAAACAATGCCCATGCCTGCAACAAAAGTATGGCTACTCATGTGGTAACCTTTAAAGCGCCGCTGTTTGCGGTAATATAATCTGCGATGGTTCTTACAGAATGAAAAACGCGGGGTCCGTCTTCAGCATTGGACAATTTAATATTGTATTCCTGCTGCAATAAAACGATCAGTTCCAGCGCGTCGATAGAGTCCAGCCCGATTCCTTCAACAAACAGAGGCTGGTCATCTCCGATATTTTCTGGTTTCAGATCTTTCAAATGCAGTCTCTCAATAATCTGTTCCTTCAGTTTATACATTAGTTTATCCATGTTCAGACTCATTCAGTTTATTCAAATTATCCGCATTAAAAGGTAGTTTATTTTCTCCGCCACCTGTTTCTACTAAAAAAAGTATGGCGCGGTAATCTTCTTTCAAAATATCCACCCATCCACAGATACAGCTTTTTATGAGTTTGTTTTCAATTAAGCCCGACACATATTCAGCCATAAAATTACCATCGAAGTGTTTAAACACAAAAAATGCATTTTCACCTTTGAAATGGTGACGTATGGATATTTCTCCAATTACAATATTCGGTAAGGTATAAACAAATAAGGCAGGACTAGCGCCGGAATGGATGGTTTTTGAATATTTTAAATCTACGTCGAGGCTCGCATGCGAATTGCTGAGTACCAGTCCGGTTTCTGAATCACTGTATTTTTTTTCATGAGACCTCCCTTTTAGCAGGATCTCGACAGCCAGGAAGCCGAGTTTACAGAGATTATCCATTTTATAAAATTTCGGATAAGGAAAGTCCAAATGATCATATGTTTTATCCAGAAAAATTCCTGCAGATCCTGGATGCTCAAAAATAATCTGTCCATCCAGGAAAATTTTATTTGGAGAGATCAGGCAGTAAGCGGAAATATTTGGTACAGGTTGCAATGTATTCTTAAGATTTAAATCAATTTCGACTTCAGACTATCACGGTAAGTGATCACGGAAGCAAGTCGGTGTAATCCGGTTTTATGATTTTTCACATAAGGATTACTGATGTCCCAAACATAACCTGCCAGCACGGAACAGATCTGACTATTGATCAGCGGATCCTGATCATCCGCAAAGAATATGGTGTCAAGCGTGCCTTCATACCAGGCCATAACATAGGAACGAAAAGTATCCACTCCCTGCATCATGATTTTCATATATTCATTTTCCCAGTCTATTTCACGTCCTTTTAATTTTTCTACAACAAGTTTTCCGGCGATCTGACTTGAAACTGTTGCCAGTGTAACTCCGGAAGAAAATACAGGGTCCAGAAATTCGGTAACATTTCCTGTTAGAACAAAACCCTCCCCGAAAAAACGATCCGTCGTAGAAGACCATGATTCAAGAACCCGGGGTTCGAATAAAAATTCAATATCTTTAAATCTTTCTTTAAGATAAGGCTCATCTGCGATCATGGATCTTAATTGCTTTTCCGTATCGCCCGGATAGGTTGCAAAAAAAGATGGATCGCCAACAAAACCCAAAGAAGTTATTCCGGTAGAAAAAGGTATGATCCAGATCCATACTCCGGGTTTATGAACAACGATCGTTATCCGGTTTGGTTCATCCGACATCTCCCTGCGCAGATCGACTGTGTGGGTGAACAAAGCCTTTCGGGAAGGTAGATTGGAGGGTTTATCCATTTTGAAAAGTTTCGGAATTACCCGTCCGTAACCACTTCCATCGATGATGAATCTTGCTTTGATCTGCGATTCGGTTCCGTTTTTATCGATCACTGTCGTAATTGAATCGGAGCCCTTGAATTCTATGGCGGTTACTGTGGTTTCATAATCAATGAGAACGCCCATTTTCTCAACCGTATCAGCGAGTATTTTATCAAATTCGGCGCGTGGAACCTGCCAGGTCCATTCCCATCCTTTGGTGAATTGTTCCGAAAAACGATAATCACAGATCTTACCGTTCTTTACAAACTTAGCGCCACCCTTCTCCTGGAACTTTTTAGCTTTCACCGCGTCCAGGAAACCTGCTTCTTCGAGTGCTTCCATACAACGGGGCAGAAGACTTTCTCCAATCACAAATCGGGGGAATTTCATTTTTTCCACAATCCTTACTTTATAACCTGACTTATTAACAATAGAAGCAGCGACCGTGCCTGCAGGACCGGCACCAATGACCAGGACATCTGTGGTTTGAATAGACATAATATGAATTTATCTTTAAATAGATTTTCTTTTTTTACATTTCAGCAGGGTATGACTAAGACCGATATCATCAATTCTTTCCTCCACCATAAAACCCGCGTCCTCAATACATCTGATAAAAACTTTCGAATGGTACATCTGGCTATTGCCATTGGCCAGGGCTGTAAAATAAATTGAAGTCTGCTGTAAACAAAATGCAGCCGCTTCAAATCTTTGTGTATCCCAAAACGCTTCAAGGATTAATACATATTGATCATCTGTTATTGAATCGTAGCAACGTTTTAAAATTGAAATGATTTCAGTCTCAGAAAAACAATCCAGGAACTGGCTCATCCAAATGGCATCGAAACCTTTTGGGAAAACTGTTTTTTCATCGAGCAGGTTGGCGGGATAAAAATTAATGCGATCGCTTAATCCGGCCTGTTTAACTTTTTCCCTGGCAACTTCAAGCTGTCCGGGAAGATCCATAATAGTTATTTCGATATCCTTTACATAGCCTGCGCTCGCGATTGCCCATTTCCCTGTATTGCCTCCAATATCCAGAATTTTTTTTATGCTGTCATTATATACTTTTGATAAAGCTGGAGGGAAAGCAATATCTGAAAAGAAGTGGTCGAAGGCAAACCAGCTTTTTTGTACCTGTGGCGGAAGGGAAGAAAGTCCTTCATAAATCGTATCCCAGTTTCCAAATTCTTTTAAGCCTTCGGGTTTTCCTGTTTCTATACTTTTGTCGAGGGCGAATAATCCTTTGTAACATATATCATGTACGAAATTCATATTCACATTGGTGAGGGGATCGTTGTGAATATATGTTCCCGTTTTGGTGATGTTATATTTCTCATCATTCAAAACCACCAGTCCAATGCCAAGGCCCGATTCCAGCAGTACGCGCAATCCATAAAAGGGTAATTGCAGCTGTTCCTGAATCTCCACCATTGTAAGACCTGAACTGCCTTTTTCCAGCAGGATCCGGAGCACACCGGTGTTGCGCAACACGCGCGCAACCTGGAATACAACAGGTCCGAATGCAATCCACTGTGCCAGCCCCTTTGCTTCGAATGCAGTTTTATTGTCTTTTTTAAAAAACCTCATTTTTAATTATCAAATATTAATTATTAATGATTAATGTTTGTCCAGATATTTATTCTCAATTATTAATTAATAATTAATAATTAATAATTAATAATTGAGAATTACCAGCGCTGCATTACACCCCCCAAACCCAGACGCTGTTTTTAAACATTTATTCAATTTCTCCTGTTTTAATTCCTTAACGATATTGACGGGCATTTCAGTTCCTGGTGTTTTAAACCCAAATGAGGGAAGAATAATATTATCTCTCATTGAATTTATTGTCACAATGGATTCCAATATGCCGGCCGCACCAAGGGTATGACCATAGTAACCTTTCAGACTATTTGTTGGAACTTCTGACAACGATGCCAGGTGAAAAGCTTTGGCTTCCATCTCATCGTTAAACCGGGTTGCTGTTCCGTGAGCCGAAATAAAATCTATTTCATCTGCATGGGTTCCTGCCTGATTTAAAGCGCGGCCGATGGCGAGAAATAGTTCTTCCCCGGTACGGGAAGGACCAGAGATATGATTTGCATCATTCGAAACAGAACCTCCACCCAGCAAAATAGCATCCGGCGTTTTATTTGCTGATAGGATTATTGTGGCAGCAGCTTCCCCGAGACTGATTCCATCTCTGGCGGCATCAAAGGGTTTGCATGGACCAGGGCTGATAGCCTGAAATGACCGGAACCCCGAAAAAATAAATGTGCTGATAAGATCAGCTCCCGATATGACAATGTTTTCATGCACACCGGACTGGATCAGGCGCATGCCTGTGATGATAGCCAGTAAACCGGAAATACACGCGTGCGAAATTACAAGCGGCTCCGAAACGAAACCAAGATAATTTGCAATAATACCGGCGCTGGTATTTAAAGAAACACGATTCTCAGGAATATTTTCATCCGATAAATTTTCTATAAGACTGATATTGCCCTTCGTTGTAGAAAGAATAAATCCGTTTTTTTTGTTTCCCGGATCAAAATCAATTTGCTGCATGGCATCCAGCGCTGAATTTATTATGATGCGTTCGAAGTAAGTTATTAATTCTTCATCTCTTTTTTCTTCCGGCGAAAAAAGGGAAGCATAAAATGGTTCGGGAGAAATATTCGTTTTATGTAACTGTATACCGGTTATGCCTTTCTTCAGGGAATCCATATTGGTAAAAGTATTTTTTCCAAGGGGCGAGAATATATTGTCAGCTGTCACATATACATTTCTCATGGATGTTGTTTGGGATGAAGGTATTTTCTTTTCCATTCCTCAAAAAAAGGGGGATTGAGGAGTTGCAGAACGGAATGTTCCCTGTCGAGAAAAACCTGTATGGAGTTGCCGGTGGCTACCAGATCCTGTGTTTTCTTATTAAATAAACGATAACTGAATTTGATTTTGGCAGCATCACATGGAATAAATGTCGTTTCTACAATCACAGTATCACCATAACGAAGGGATTTTTTGAAAGAACAATCCACATTTACGACGGGGATTACAAAGCCAATATTAAAAAAATCGAGATAACTTATCCCATGGCGTTTTCCAAAATCCTCGCGGCCGTCTTCAAAATAACGTATATAATGTCCATGCCATACAATCCCCAGAGGATCTGCTTCATTGAATCGCACAAGAACTTCCGTTTCACTCTTCAATATATTTTTTTTTGACATCTTTATTTATTTCTTCAATACCTGCCCTTCCATCCCGGTAACAATTTATTATTTTCAGTGTCTTGCTTCATACCTCTGAAAACGTGCCAGTATCAGACTAAAGGCGAAGCATCTAATACTTCAAACCATAATCCTTACGCTTTAAACCCTGCGACTATGCCTTAATTCTACTTGCTTCCTGCGCCGGTTTTCCACTGATCGTAGTCTTTGCTTTTTACATGGCTGATAGCGCTTTTAATAGCGGAAGCCCAGTAATTCCGGAATCCAAATCCATTGCCCAATTTACCTTCGACCCTTGCAGTCGTCAGCACTTTTTTTGAATCCATATCTATCAGCGTGAACCAAATCGTACAACGTTTATCAGTTTTACTCATCCCTTCCATGATGAGCAGGACACCATAACCCTTAAGAGATCCATAATTAAAATTTCTAACGAGTTTATCGATATCCTCCGGTTTCAACCTGGTGAGATCGCCTTCATTGTTTGATTTGAGAGAATCAGGATTCGCTTTATCATTACGGTTCTCTACTTCTTTAATATCCGGGGTCCAGTTACTACGATGATATGCTTCTTTGATTTCGTATTTTTTACTTTCACTGATCATCAGGTCATTGATGCCGTTGAATTGTGTTGACTGGATGGTTCTTGCACTGGAAGCATCGTCGTTGATCAGTTTTGCGAGCGTAAAATCAATTCCCAGGTAAGTAGCAGGGAGGGATTCATTATTGAAAAAAGCCGACGCCGATAATGATTGTCCATATATGAAAGCAGGGGCCACCAGTAGGGTAAAGAAGAAACCGTGTGTTAAAATTTTATTCTTCATGATAAACTGTTTACAAAAATTTTCATTTCGCAGGAAGCCATGATTCTCCCCTCATATTTTACCTTACAGGAAACGAGGGATACCTGCAATATATTGGTAAGCAGGCTGATCTCCATCGTAATTTCTGCGTTTACCGGTGGCCATTCTATCACCTCCAGTTTCTGTACAGAGCCGATATATCCGACCGGAACAGGTTTATTCCCTTTCTTAAATAAAAATCCCGTACCTGCGGCCGCCGTCTGTGCCATCGATTCCACCATTCCCGGCGTGGTATAAAAACCCTGCTCAACAAATATATTCCCTTCCGGGATTTTAAAACTACAGAGGGATTTTTTTTCATCTGCATACAGGAGCCAGTCAACCAGAACAAACGGAGGTTTATGGGGGATGAGTACAGATGCGTTTTGGGGATCGAAAGGCATATTTAAAGATAAGCCTAAAGCCTTTATAATGTGGCAAATGAGGGACTGTAATAATAATAGAATTAAGAAATTAAAATTTTCACATTGTCATTATACATTCAATTCTCCCATTCTTTCAAATAATTGCAGAGCAATTATATACAATCCCAGATTTGCCACATTCATTAGTTTTAGAATTTAGGCTTTGGACTTTCAATCCAAAAGTCATAATAGTTGTACCACTGCAAAGGATATTTTCTGATAGTCTCTTCCATCGCAGCGCAATAATCACGCAGCATTTCCCGTATCGAAGAATCCCTAGGGCCTGAATATATTTTCGCGGCACTTGCATAAAAATGATAATCAAAAGCATGGTCTTTCATGGCAAAGACGAAAGAAACGGGTGAATGAAAACTATGGGCCAGAAGGAATGGCCCTGCAGGAAATCTTGCCGCTTTATTTAATAAAATACCTGTGAGTGTTTTATTTCCTTCCAGGAAACGATCAGCATGCATACAGACAAATCCATTATTGGCCAAAGCTTCCTGGATCGCGTAAATATGAGAGAGGTCTTCTTTGATTAGTATAATCCGCGCAGAATGTTTTTCGGTTATGCTTTCCAGGTAGTCTTTGATCTGTTGCTGTTCCCCATCGTACATTACGATATGCATATCTGTACCAAGACGTTTCAGCAGATAACCGGCGATTTCCCAGTTACCCGTATGAGCGCTTAAAAGAAGCCCCCCTTTATTTTGATTTACCATCTCCCGAAGATTTTCTTCACCTTCAAATTCAAAAAGAAAGGGGTTTTTTATTCCGGAAGTGAGTACGATTTTATCGATGATCGTTTGTCCGAACCAGTAATAGTTTTTGTAAATACTCCAGAAGCTGCGCCATGCAGAAAATCCAAGACGCCGTCTGAAGAAATCATATTGACACAGGAAGGCTTTACCTGAAAAAATAAAAAAATAGAAGGCAACAAAACGTAATAACAAATAAGCCGAAGGCAGACCGGCATGTTTGAGTACCCAGACGAAAATCCGGAAACCAGTTCTGTTACCTCGGGACTTGCCCTGCCATGACGGCATCGGTTGGTTCTTTAGATTGGACGCGGGAGATAATATACGTATAGAAATCCTGAAATGTTATGATCCGTATAAAATCCTCTGGTTTTACTTTGAAAGAAAAATTGTTTTCGACCACTACGACCAGGTCAATATAATCAAGGCTATCCAGTTCCAGTACCTGCCTGATATTCGCATCCGGTTGCATCCGGTCGATATCTGCTTCAAATTCATCAGACAGAAAGCCGTTTATTTTTTCAATAACGGGTAGAGATTGTTGCATGTTGGGTTAAATTTCGATTAGGGTTTCCATTTTCTCACTATCAGGGAAGAATTCGTTCCCCCGAAGCCGAATGAATTCGACAAAAATACATTTATATTTTTTTCTGTGGAAGTTTTAACGATATCCAGTTTGGATGAATCTTCATCAGGATTTTCAAAGTTAATATTGGGTGCTAGAAATCCATTCTGCATCATGATCATGGAATAAACAATTTCACTGGCGCCGGCCATCCAGCATTCATGTCCCGTCATAGATTTTGTTGAGCTCACTGGAACTTTTTTCTCACCAAAAACTTCTACCAGTGCTTTTGCTTCACTTGAATCACCAGCCTGCGTCGACGTAGCATGGGCATTGACATATTCTATGGCTGAAGGTTCCAGGTCCGCGTCTTTTAAGGCCATATACAAAGAACGAACAGGGCCATTTACGGTAGGATTTGAAATATGCTCTCCGTTTGAAGAAAAGCCATATCCAACGACTTCAGCCAGGATATTTGCGCCTCTTTTTTGGGCAGATTCAAGACTTTCCAGTACGACTGTTGCAGCCCCACCGCTGGGTATCAGTCCGTCGCGGTCTTTATCAAATGGCCTGGAAGCTTTTTGTGGGTGATTTTCATTTGATGAGAAAGCCGACAGGGCGTCAAAGTTTCCCATCGATAAGGCGTTGATTTCCTGCGCCCCTCCGGTGATAATGCATTCCTGCAGACCCGTTTTGATGAAATGATATCCTAGTCCTATTGCGTGGGATCCGCTGGCGCAGGCAGCACTGATCGTAAAGTTAACACCGCGCAATTTAAAAATAGTAGCCAGGTTCATCGTAACCGTTGAATTCATGGTTTGAAAAACAGCTCCCGAACCGACGAGCATCGTATCTTTTTTCTGACGCATGATGTCCACGGCCTCAATGGTTGACTTTGCCGAGCTGTCGTTCCCGTATAAAATTCCAATTTCATTATGGTGGATATATTCAGTATTGATTCCGGCCTGGGATAGAGCCTGCAGAGTAGCCATATAGGCGAATTCGCCCTGTTCGGGAAGCATGATCCGGGCCCTGCGGTCGAGGAGCCCTTTCAGGTTGGGTCGTTCAACAAAACCAGTCAGGGCAGAACGAAACCCCATTTCTTTGCGACCCGCATCGTAGATAATACCCGATCTTCCCTGAAACAGGCTGTTTTTCACTTCTTCCAAATCCTTGCCGATGCAGGAGTAAATACCGAGGCCGGTAATGACCACTCTGTTCATGGGGCCAAATTAGGAAAGATATCTGAGAGTGTGAGAGTGTGAGAGTGTGAGAGTGTGAGAGTGTGAGAGTGTGAGAGTATAAGAGTATAGGAGTATAAGAGTATAAGAGTGTGAATTTCCACTCCCATACTCTTATACTCTTATACTCTTATACTCTTATACTCCTATACTTGTGCTAAGTGTAAAGCCCTCCATTAATCGAAATCACCTCCCCGGTAATATATCCGCTTTCGGGAGAGGCCAGGAAAGCAACCAGATGTGCTACTTCATCTACCGTACCGAACCTGTTTACAGGAATAATAGATTTCATTTCTTTTTCTGAAATATTTTCAGTCATATCAGTTTTGATAAACCCTGGCGCCACAGCATTTACCGTAATTCCACGCCGACCCACCTCCTGAGCAAGTGCCTTGGTCGCTGCAATAACACCACCTTTTGCTGCGGAATAATTGGTTTGTCCGGGAAGACCTTTGAGCCCTGAAAGTGAAACTATATTAACGATGCGGCCATATCTTTTCATGAGCATATCGTTAATAACAAGGCGGGTAACATAAAAAAAACTGTCCAGGTTAGTCCTGATCACATTTTCCCATTGTTCATCCTTCATCCACATAATCAGCACATCGTCTTTAATGCCGGCATTATTAACTAATACTTCAATATGATCTTCCTTATGAGCTTCTGTCCATAGACCCAGGGTTTCAGAAATATCCTTTTTATTGCTTACATCGAAGGGCAGCAATTCTCCCGTTCCTTTATTATTATGAATAAGAGAAAGAGTCTGATCGGCTTCAGCAGAATTCGACCGGAAATTAATGAGAACATGATAACCCAGGGATCCGAGTTTTATACATATTGCCCGGCCTATCCCCCTGGATCCTCCGGTAACGAGTGCACACTTCATAACGGATCATTTTTCTGGAGCCAGATTTTTACTTTTTCCTGTTCTTCATACCGGGGACTGTCCTCAACGAATTTCGGGAATATCTGCCTGATCGAGGAATAAACTCTGTGGGTAGCTGGTGAAAGTTTTTCCTGGCATTTGAGATAATCAATCGCCTGCAGAATGGTTATCGCCTGAATGGTCAGCACTTCAAAACTATTGTCAATTATCTTTTTTGTCATCAGCGCAGCATTGCATCCCATACTTACAATATCCTGATTGTCGTTATTATTTGGAATGCTGTGAATATACATAGGGTAGGAAAGTGTCTGATTTTCTGCAACCGTGGAAACTGCCGTGAACTGCATTCCCTGCATACCAAAATTAAATCCCAGAACTCCCAGATTTACAAAGGGCGGCAGTATTTGATTCAACTTATCATTTAAGAGATAATTCAGCTGTCTTTCAGCAAGCATGGACAATTTGGTGACGGCGATTTTAAGTTTATCCATCTCAAGTGCCACATAGTCCCCGTGAAAATTGCCACCATGAAAAATGTTCTTGTTTTTATGATCGATTACCGGATTATCGTTTACTGAATTCAGTTCTTCCACGAGAATTCTTTCTGCATGCTCTATGGTATCGTAAACCGGACCCAAAACCTGTGTCACGCATCGAAGTGAATAATATTCCTGCACTTTATCTTCAAAGACATCATATTCGATATTGGCAGGATTATAAAGATGTTCCACACGACTGTGGATCATCTTACTGTCCTTCAGCATACCGCGCATCATAGCCGCTACATAGTTCTGTCCCGTATGGTGTTTAACAATATTGAGTTCCTTGGAATAATGATCGTCGTAAGCCTCCACGATTTCATTGGTCATGGATGAGAACATAACGGACCAGGCGAGAAGTTTTTTGGCATATATAATATTAACAAGGCCAATGCCTGTCATGGCAGATGTTCCATTGATAACTGAAATTCCTTCGCGGATATGAATTTCAAGTGGTTTCAAACCGGCTTTTTTATATACAACCGACGTATCCTGCCATGCAGATTCATACCATACCTTTCCTTCTCCGATCAGATTCAGGGCCACATGGGCCAGCTGTACCAGGTCGCCGCTGGCACCCACACCACCATGCTCATAAATACAGGGAATGATATTTTTATTTATAAGAGCAGCAAGCAGTTCCACCAGACTTATATGAATTCCTGAGTGTGCCTGCATGAGACTGTTCAAACGGGCAACCAGCACGGCTTTTCCCAGAAGAGGGCTGAGGGCACTGCCCATCCCTGAACTATGACTGCGGATCAGGTTATATTGAAGCTGCAGGCGATTTTCGTCACTGATCTTATATTGGGCCATGGGACCGAAACCCGTATTGATGCCGTAGATGAGCTTTCCGGTTGAAAAATGACGGAGGAATTGAAAACTGGCATCTACTTTTTCAAGTGCCGCAGGATTCAGGGTAATTTGATCCTCTTTAAAAACAATGTCTGAAAAATTGATAAGGGAAAG
The DNA here is from genome assembly GCA_013287475.1 of Bacteroidota bacterium. Taxonomy (GTDB): domain Bacteria; phylum Bacteroidota; class Bacteroidia; order Chitinophagales; family Chitinophagaceae; genus Puia. Next base: position 12,000 of record JABDDT010000026.1, on the reverse strand, counting down.
GCTCCGCGATCCGATGTCTACCATGTAGCTGTTCTGTTTTAAAGTGCCCAGCGCAAAAAAAGCGAATTAACAGCAAGACGGCAAATTTTTATTCATAAGCCTAAAGCCGAAAGCTTAAAGCCCAAAACTAATTTGAGAATTTGAAATTGAACTACCTAAATAGTTTTAGTATAAAAAATCATAAAAGGGTTTTAGCTTTAAGCTTTAGGCTTAATAAAGGCTTTAGGCCTTGAGCTTGCTGATTATTTAAAAATAGAATCCGGTATTCCCTTATTAAGCGAATAACTCAGGTAGGTAATTTCAATCTTTCCTCTTTGATTTTGGCTTATTTCTGATTCCTTTTTCTTCACGGATCCATCGTCATAGTCAAAAGTTACACCCTTAGGTAGTTTGAAATCCTGGGTATTGAAGCTGAAAATAATTTTATCCGGTAATCCGCTATCGATAAATTTCCCATAATACAATTCTACTTCATTGGTACCATTTTCCCTGGTAGTTGTTTTTACTTTCAGCACAAGCATCCGCCTCGTGTCTATATATAAAGTTGCCAGTACCAGTTCTCCATTTTCATCTGCCGGCAGGAGTTTAATAATCCTGACAGGAATTCCCTGTATTTTATCGCTTCCGCCATCCAAAGCCTGATAGCTACTATTCACCAGGCTATACATGCTGATACTCACTGTTTCTTTGGGAACAAGAGAAATACCATTTTTATTTTTGATCTTGATCTTATCGGGCTTTTTATAATAAATATTAACAATGGCATCCGGGACTCTCAAAAATGGTATCTGCGTTTTCAAAGATGCCGAAGCTTCATAGTCATTAATTTTTTTCAGCTTTGTCTGAATGATTTTCATTAAAGCAGTTGGATCCTGCGCACAAATGTTTTCCATTTGTACAAAAAAGCAAATGAGTATTAAACAGAAAACTTTCACGATATTATTTTTATTTCTATTAGTCTTCCTGATGATTGACCCACCTACGCTAAATCTTCGGCGGGCGAAGCGGTTGGCAGAATTTTTAAGGCATGTAACCACCACACTTCCACATTACCACACTTGCTTTTGGCTTTAAGCCTTAAGCTTTCAGCTTAATATGTCTTTCCTGTTAAACACCACAATAGCAGCCGATACAAATCCGGTTATATACAAAACCAGGATCACGGCACTTTTGCCAATGGCCTTTAGATTCTCAATCGTACCGGGAATGGATGATCCGCCAGCATCGATCTTGCTGTAAAAAAATCCTTTCCATGCCAGCATATGTGAAGTGAACAGAAAGGGTTTTATGGTCCGGTCGTATAAAGGGATCTGCATTTCAGATAATATAGTAAATACGATAACAATACTAATTGTGGAAACGATCGGGCCGATAGAGTTCTCTGCAAACACCGAAAGCAGAAAAGCCAGGGCCGCTACTGTTGTAAGTGCCAGCGTGGCGAATGCAAAAGCTGCCAGGTATCTCCACATCACATCATTACTCCGGATGATTTCCAACGCATCATTTCGCGCGATCAGTATATCATTGGTTCCAAAAACCAGAATGCTGAGCAAAAGTGCAATAAATGCAAGCCACAGGAGAAGTAATCCTGTATACACTACAGTTGCCATAAATTTTGCGATCATGAGTTTTGTTCTGCTTACGGGCTTGCTTGCAAGCAGGCGAAGTGTACCCATATTGGCTTCACCTGCAATGGAATCTCCGGCAACCAACGCAATGAGCAGGGGAATATGGATCAGCAATAAATTCAAAATGATAAAACAAACAAAAAACCCGTTAAGTATATGCTCATACGGGATATCGAGCGAATCTTTCAACCCCCCCACGATAAATTCGATATAGGATTGTCCATCAAATTTCAAAGCAATCTGAATGATGATTACCATGGCAGCAATTGCGCCGAAACTGATATAGGTCCTCGGCTTGCGGAATATTTTAAATAGCTCAATCTGTAAAAGCTGCCACATTTTGTTTACTCCGGGTTAAGGATAAAAAATAAGATTCCAGTGAAGTTTTTGCCTGAAGTGATAATACCTGGATTTTCAGCCGCACCAATTCCCGGTTCAAATCCGGAATTGATTCCCTGGGCAACTGGAAAATCAACATAGTTTCCGTTGTTTTCTGAAGCCATTTTGACCATCCGGTATTTTCCAGCAGATTTGCTGCGTTTCCCGGATTATGCACTTCCACTTCTACCAGCGTTTTAGACGGATCCAATAGTGAAGCAACGGTTCCTTCCACCATTTTCTTTCCTTCGTCGATGATAAGCATGCGCGTGGATACCTGTTCAATTTCATGAAGAAGATGGGAAGAAACAACAATGGTCTTATTCTGGTGACGGCTTAAATGAAGAATCAGGTTACGCATATCAGCAATGCCCTGAGGATCCAGCCCATTGGCCGGTTCATCCAATATGATCAGTCGCGGATTATGAACAAGGGCTACTGCGATTCCCAGCCTTTGTTTCATACCCTGTGAAAAAGTTTTCACTTTATCATTCACCCGTTCACCCAATCCAACCATTTCCAGTTGTGCATACAATTCTTTTTTACTGATTTTCGAACCGCTTATGCGTGCAAATAGCGAAAGATTTTCGTAAGCACTCAGGTATTTATAGAGGTCGGGTTTTTCAATTACAGCTCCCACCTGGCTTAGAATTTTTTTTCTTTCTTTTCTAAGATCCAGCCCGAATATTTTTATATGACCATCAGTAGGCGTAACAAGTGTAAGTAACATACGGATGGTGGTTGACTTACCTGCTCCGTTTTGTCCAAGAAAGCCATATACATCGCCTTCATTTACGGTGAATGAAAGATCTTCAACCGCTAAATGGGTCCTGAATTTTTTTGTAAGATGGGAAACGGTTACGGTGAACATCTGGTAAACGCAAAATACGAAAGAAAGAGTTTGTCTTTTGGCACCTCTACAGTAATAACAGATTTTTAGGTGAGGTAATACCTGAGTATGAACTTATATATCATGATGAATTGCGTGATCACTGGGAAAATAACCACCAGGATAAAAATGCCTGCCTGCCAGTTCTTCAATGGCTTTCCCTTTTGGAAACCCGCAATTCCAAGAGCCAGAAAAGGCACTAAGGGAATAAAATACCTGGATTGCAAACCGCCGAGATAAGGACTTTCAAGTGCGGTCCAGGTAATGTACTGAGCCGTCATAATTGCAAGCATGGATAAAAAAGCAGACAGGAGAATCACCATCCTGAGTTTCAGTTTTTCAGAACTGAAGCTGAGAATAAAAAGAATAGTAAGAAAAAATACGAGATAAGAAAGCTTGTAATAATTCGAAGGTAATATGACATCCAGCCATCCAAGTATACCAATGAATTCATACAATTTTATAGCTATGGTATAAAGGTCCCAATGAAAGAAAAGTCCGATGAATCTGAAAGGATGATGCAATACATACGCCATTTGAAGGCTTGTATTGATTTTCATCTCCGGGTCGGCCCAGGCCACAGAATAATTGGGGAGGTTTAACAATCCCCAGGTGAGGACTAAAATAAAAGGAATCACCATACAATAAATCCTTTCTCGCGGAGTAAGATTCAAAAACAAAAAAATGAGTATCAAAAGAAAATAAGGCGGCTTGGCCGCACTCATGGCCGTTATACAAATGACGAGTAATATCATCTGGGCTTTCGAATATTTTCTTGTCTCACCAGACTCGATATGATCTATGAGACCAACAATCAGTACTGCAAGGCTGATTATAAAGCCATCCTGGCTGACTGAGGCAAAAAGTGAAATGGGAAGGGGTAAAAGCAGCAGGAAGAATAAAAGTAACCTGCACCTCCTGGCCAGACCTAATGCAAAAAAGCAAATGATGATACAGCCGGTTGCATTGATAATTCTTGACAGGATGAAAGTATCAAAAACCGTCATATGCATCCATTTCCCTAAAAGAATTCCTATTGTTGGAAAAATATAACCGGTAGGTGGATAAATTACTGTATTTGGAAAATGAAAAAGGACCAATTCAGGGGTCCAGTAATATTCCCTCGAATTATTGATCATTGCCCTTGTTACTTTCTTATCCGGATTAAAATTCAGTTCGTGAAATGCATATTGTGACAACAGGATACCCTTATTTCCATAATATCCGCCACTATCAGGATATACAATTCTTCCATCCGGTGAAGTGCGGTGTTCCTTTGTTGACATCAGAGAAATGAATCTTCCCACAAAAACGCCCCGGCTGATCTGTTCGGCTCTTAAATAATGGGAATGTTCGTCTGGTGACTGGTATCCGGGTGTGATAATAGTTGTCAGGAGAACGATAAATAAAGCGTAAGTGAGGTATATATATTTAAGATGGCTATGAAGAGAATTGGAAAATATTTTCAGATCTTTCCACGAAATCGATAATTCCTTCCAATTATGAAGCATATTAATAGATTGTTTCCAGGTTGCTGTTCATGGTCCGTAACAAATGTAATTATTTTGGGGTATACATGCCTGTAGGGAAGTATTCAAAAACCTACGGTAAAATTATGCTGTCCTTTTTCAAAATGGTAGGAAATTCGTTTTCCTGAAACTTCTACGATCTGTTGTACTATGGAGAGTCCCAGGCCGTATTGATCAGTGATTTGGCCCCCTTTGGAAAATCGTTTAAATAATTTACCGGAGTCAAGCGCTCCGCCGGATGCATCATTTGAGATGATGAATTCATTTTGCCGGAGATTCATATGAATAGACCCTCCATCGGCGGTATGTCGCGCTGCATTACTGAAGAGATTATTCAGGAGTATATCTGCGAGCTGCGTATTCATTATAATGGAAGTAGGTTCCATGGAAGAAGTTATTCTAAGATTTTTACCCTGCCATAATTCCTGCCAGTCTGCTATTTTCTCTTCAGCCAGATTTTTAAAATCGAATGTGGTGGTTTCTGAGAACTGCCTGTTTTCAATTTTACTTAGTAATAAAAGCGACTGATTCAGTTTGGCCATTTTCCTTATGGCTTCATAGGCGGTTTGCGCAGCATTGCTCTGGGCTTCCGAAAGGTGTTCATCCTGTATCAACGTGTCCAGTTTGGATTGAACGATAGCCAGGGGAGTTTGCAATTCATGGGAAGCATTCTCGGTAAATTCTTTAAGAAGGGTATATTCCTTTTCGGCGCTCTGGATAAACTGATCCAGCGTTTTATTCAGCAGATCGAATTCATCAATGGATGTCGGAACGAATGAAGGAGGTTTTTTTTCTCCCAGCCTGAATTTCTTAACGCCTGAAAGCGTGGAGTAGAACGGCTGCCAGAGGCGTCGGAGCAGCCATCGGTTAATAAGCAGACTCACTACCAGTATTAATATAACAGTTAAAAACGAAATGATGATGATGGACCTGTTCATATTCTGCGTCCCTTCCAGTGATTTCGACACTTTAAAGAGCAGCCACTGATTACCCACAGGAATGGTAAAACTGATCTGACGGAAATCTTCTCTTTCATGTCTTTCGGGCGATTTAATTGTACTGAAATGACGGGTATATTCATGCAGTTCCGTTTGTTCATAAGAAACGCGCTGGTCTTTGACCGTTATAGGCTCGGGTGGCCTGTTATATTTACTCACATAGGTTTGTATTTCCCGCTGTTCTATTTTAAGATCTTCATCCACCTGGTTTATCATGACCCACCAGAGCAAGAAATAAAATGCGATACTTGCCAGCAGGAATATAAGCAGGGTCGCCAGCAGGTTGATCCGGAAATATCGGGTGAAAAGTTTCATGGATGGTCGCTGAATTTATAACCCATGCCATATACAGATTTAATATAATCCTGAGCGCCGGCCTGCAACAATTTTTTACGGAGATTTTTGATATGCGTGTATATGAAATCGTAATTGTCCGCCATATCCATATTATCACCCCACAAATGTTCCGCAATGGCTCCTTTGCTGATCACTTTATTTTTATTACTGATAAAATACAACAATAAATCGTATTCTTTTCTGGTAAGATCAATTAAACGATTATGCACACGAACGGTTTTCTCCAGCAGGTCAAGTTGCAGTTCATCGAAACGGAGACTGTTCTTTCCATCAAAGGATTTCCGGCGTATAATAGCTGAAACCCTTGCAGCAAGTTCAGAAAGATGAAAGGGCTTTGTTAAATAATCGTCGGCCCCTGATTTAAGACCGAGTATTTTTTCTTCTAAAGAATTCCTTGCAGATATGATAAGAATTCCATCTGCTTTAAGATTGGCTTTTAATTCTCTGAGAAGATCCATTCCGCTACCTCCGGGCAGCGTGATATCAAGTATAATACAGGCATAATCATACAGGCTGATCTTCTCCATAGCCGTCTTAAAATCCATAGCCGTTTCACAGGTATAATGCTCAGAATTCAGGTAGGCAAAAATACTCTCTGTTAGCGCTTTTTCGTCTTCAATGATCAAAACCTTCATGAGGATGGGTTGTTTTCCGGAAACTTCCTAAAAAATAAGTAAAACCTCACCGAAGATGATATTGAATTTTGAGTAAATCCTGAAGAGCCTTATGTAATTGTCCTGCTTTCTGAATCATCTCATAAAGTAACCCCTTTGATTTAACAATCAGATAAAATCATAAATTTTTTAACAATTAATCTTTCTTTATGCGAATTACTATTTTCGTACCGGCCCTATTATTATTCTATAATGCGTTTTCTCAGAATAAAAAACTGAATGCGGAAACGACCATTCAAAACGTGACAATATTTTCATCAGGTGCAAGGGTAGAAAGGTCGTCATCTGTTTACATTCAGGCTGGCCGTTCTGAAATTTCATTTGGCGGACTAAGCAATCAGCTGGATGAACAGACAGTTCAGCTGAAAGCGGATGCAAATATCACCCTGCTTTCGGTTCAGTCAACCAAAGATTTTTTATCTGCACGCAAAATTGAACAGGAAGAAAAAAATCTCTCCGAACAGTCAAATGCATATAAAGATAGATTGGATTTGGATACGAAACTGTTCGATGTGTATAAGAATGAAGAAGCCATGCTGATAAAAAATCAGGCCATAGGCGGACAATCAGGAATCAAAGCAACCGATTTAAAAGAATCCCTGGATCTTCAAAGGCAGCGCCTCACAGAAGTGTACGGGAAGCAACTTGAAATTCAGAAGCACCTGATTACAGACCAGCAGGATTATGATAAAACTACTCTGCAACTAAATGAAATCAGCAGGAAAAAAGACAGCATCAATTATATCGTAACTGCTTTGGTAGAAAGTAAAGAAACAAGGACTGTAAATTTTCAGTTGTTATATAATGTTAAAGATGCAGGATGGTTCCCGGCCTACGATGTAAGGGTAAATAATGTAACCGAACCGCTTAGTGTTCTGATGAATGCCAATGTTTTCCAGCGCAGTGGCGAAACCTGGAAAAATGTTTCGCTCTTTCTTAGTACAGGCAATCCAAACGACAACGCCACACCTTCTTTATTACAACCATGGATGCTGGGATTTTATGATCCATCCATTTCCATTCATGGCCAGAATAGTCCGGGAGTTGTTTCCGGCAGAATTACAGACGATAAAAACCAGCCTGTTGGGGGAGCTACAGTTATAGTAAAAGAATCAGGCATCGCTACTTTGACAGATATAAATGGCTTTTTCAAGATTCATCAAGTTCCTGAACACAGTAAGATTGAAGTAAGAAGTGTAGGTTTTGAGTCTAAAGAATTTGATGGGAAACCAGGTTATTTTACAATTACTGTCGAAAGATCTTCCATGGCATTAAATGAAGTTGTCGTAAGGGGATATAATGTTGAAAAAGATAAATCAACTGCTTTCGCTCCAAGTTATAAAAAAGATATAGTAGGAAGTATCCAAACAGTATCCGTTACCACCCCATACCAGCCAACTACCACTGTTTTCAAAATCGACGATAAATACACCCTTGAAACAGATGGAAAAACAACAACTATCGGTATTAAACAATTTGAAATACCTGCCATCTATGATTATTATACTGCACCTAAAGTGGACCCTTCTGCTTTTCTAACAGCAAAAATTATAAACTGGCAGGATTATAATTTGCAGTCAGGTGAAGCCAGTTTGTATTTTGAAGGAACCTACCTGGGTAAAACCTACATTGATCTGGACGCGATGACAGATACGCTTTCACTGTCACTTGGAAAGGACAATGCTGTTAAAGTTGCCCGTAAACTGGTTAAAGAATTCAGCAGCAAAAAATTTATCGGAAGCAATCGCACGGAAACCAGGGAATATGAAATAAGTGTGCACAATACAAAATCTGTCCCCGTAAATATTTCGGTCCTGGACCAGTTCCCGGTATCTGTGAATAAAGAAATCAGCGTCGATGATGTAAAAGCGCCAGATGCGCAAATAGATAGGGATAATGGGATTGTAACCTGGAAAATTATTTTACCCCCTGGACAGGAAAGAAAATTACAGGTAGGGTATAGTGTAAAATATCCGAAGGATAAGAAGGTAGTTTTGGAATGACCAACGCTTAATTATCAATTATTAATTATTAATTTTTTGCTTTCGGTTATTCCCTCATGGATGATCCGGATAAAATAAATACCGGCCTTATATCCTGAAACATTCAGTACGAGATTATCATTCGTTGTGATTGTAGTGTTGTAAATCAACTGGCCGGATATATTTAGTAAAGAAATTTCATACCGGGCGAAAGAAGGAAGGCTTATATTAACAAGGTTGATGGCAGGGTTGGGGAAAACAGAAATTTCAGCATTTTTATTTCCCAGTTTGATCGATATGATAGGAGAAAAGGTTTGTTTTCCGTCAATATCTGTCTGCATTAAACGATAATAGGAAATTCCGGTAAAAGGAGTCAGGTCATAAGCAGTATAATTTTCAATATTACTGCTTGTGCCTGATCCCAATACTTTTTGAACTGTTGTCCAGGTACGGCCATCTGTTGATTTTTGAATGGTAAAGAATGCATTATCTGTTTCAGAGGCGGTGGACCATTCGAGTTTCACTTCACCATTTTCAGGAATAGCATTAAAAGAAATCAATGTTATAGGTAGCGGTGTGTTTGCGGAATTAATGGAACCAACATAAAAACTATTCGAAAGATTGGCCAGTGTTAAGCCCGTTCTGTTGATTTGCGGATTTAAAGTAGTGCCGGCGTTGACTCCGGCAACTCCTGTTACACTATTTATCAACGTCAATCTTAAATCAGATACAGCACCAATCAGACCAAATCCTGTCCCCTGCACCTGCAGATTATAAGTGCCGCCTGCTATTCCATTTGTTGAAAGGGCCCAGTTCAGATCTTTTCTTACCACAACAGTAGATGCACCATCAACAATGGAAACATTGGTATTCGTTGTCGCATCATTATAAGAAATACTCATCGAACCACCTGTTGTCGGACCTGCAATAGGTGCAGAAACAAAAAATGGTCTGTAGTCAGTAGTTGTTCCCATGGGGAACAGACCCGTAACGGACCCTGTAGCAATTATACCCGTTTTAAACCAGCGGGTAAATGTTCCTGTACCGGTCATAGTACCTGAAGTATACGCGAGTGTTCCGTTATTGGCGACTGATAATCCAAGAGTCAGTGTATTTCCGTTCAGACTAATATTACCCTGAATCATTGTCAGTACGGTGGCTATCTGCACGCTATTGAGTAGCTGGATTCCAGTACCTGAATTATTGACTATTGCATTCGCAAAATTTTCTCCTCCGGGTGAGGTAATTGTTTGCAGGGCCGAACCGTTAAAATTCACGACGCTTGTGGCTTCGGTAAAACCAGCAGTACCATAATCATTCCAATTCCCTGCAATATTCACAGTATTGGCTCCCGGGGCCAGACGTCCGGCATTAATGGTAAGATTATTCAGGATGGACAGATTATTTGTCTGTGTTATGGTATTGCCAGTAACAGTAACATTAAAAAAACTCATACCTGCACTTGTAATGTTTAACGCATTGCCACCAAATGCAACCGTTGAAGCAAAACTTGAGGCATCTATCAAACCGCTGGTATAGGTCCAACTCCGACTTTCTGAAATAATCCCCTTAAGTGTAAGTTTTCCACTGGGTTTATTTATTACAATAAAGGGCAGAAGGTCCTGACTTATTGCAATCGCAGATCCATCCATTGTTTCATTACCCGCACCCACAATATTTATAGTTGCATTACCACCCCCGATTGCTGAAGTATTGGTTAAGAATATATTTCCATCCACATTAATATTCCCTGTATTTAAAGTTACCCTGCTGTTTCCTGCGATAGTAAAATCACCTGTGGCAGTAAGCGTGGTTGTTACCGGAATGGTAAACTGCTGATTTGCAATTGATAGAAATTCAATATTGTTCAGGTTTAAACTTCCACTAATCGTATATGGATTTGCACTACCATTTGTAAAACAAAAAGTGGAAGTACCAGCGCTTATAGCGCCTGCAGTATAGGTAAATGCATTTGAAGAAGTAGGAAAATTAATCAGAATTAAAGTGCCTGAACCTTTATTGATGGTTAGTTGAGGAAGCGCGCCTTCTCCGGCAACAGGCGCACCCGTAAAGTTTTGTACTCCCGTTCCAATGATTTCAACCAGGCCTGTACCTCCGCATCCTGCTGCGGTATTCGTCACGTTGATATCACCGTTTACATCGATGGTTCCTGTGTTCAAATTATAAAATAAAGTTCCTGTAAGATTTAAACTATTTGCAACAGTAATATTTCCTGCTGAAGAAATGATGTAGCTGAATCCTTCTCCGACAAATTCAAGTGTATAAAAAGCGGGGCTCGTTCCCGAGATAGTTGTTGCTCCCCCCGTAGCATTGAATCTTGTGGTGCCGTTATTGTGAATAAAAGTTGCACTGGTGAATGTGGCGTTTCCGTCAAATTCAAGAATGGCTGATGTAGAAGTGAAGGCAGTTCCGGCCAGTGTAAAATTGCCGCCTATCGTAATATTTGCAGACCCGCCTGTAAAAATGCCTGAAGAGAAAGAAGCATTGTTGACAGTAGAAAAACTATTTGCACCCTGCGAGATGGTTCCTGTATAACCGTTTACTGTGATACTTAAAACATTTACAGGAACATCAATCGTACAGTTGGCATTACGGGCATTGTTAAATGTAACTGCATCTGCAGCACCCGGCACGCTGAAACCACCCGCTCCTCCTGAAACATTTGACCAGTTGGCTATATTATTCCAATTGGATGGAGCTGCCGCTACCCAGAAACGATTGGCTGCGGTTGCATCCTGACACATGCTGAATAACAAAACTAAACATAAGCAGCTTATGACTAGTCTCATATAATATTGGATTTGAGAACAATAACAAACGGATCACAACCATCTAAGGGTAAACACTTAGATGGCTGAGTAAGGGGAAACGCTTAGTCGCTATAATTATTGTATTCATTATCAGCATATTGATAAGGATCAATTGTATGCCCTCATTTAAAAAAAATGTTCATACTCATGATTTTGGTCCATTTTAATAAGTTATGATCCGTTCGTTTTTTTATCTATGTTTTTGTATGCAAGACCGAATATCAGCGGAAAAATAAGGAGCGAGAAAAGCATGGCGCATAGTATTCCACCGATAACCACTCTTGCCAGCGGACGGGAACTTTCGGAACCGATTCCGGTTGAAATGGCTGCAGGAAATAATCCTATTGCTGCCATGAGTGCAGTCATCATTACCGGTCTTATCCTCAATTCGACTCCTTGTTTTATCGCTTCATAAATTGCATTCGGACCACTTCTTATTTTTTCCATATTGTGTTTGAAAACTGTAATCAGCAAAACGCCATCCTGTATACAAATTCCAAAAAGAGCGATAAATCCGATTCCCGCAGAAATACTGAAATCAGTACCAGTAATAAGAAGCGCAACGATGCCTCCAACAATTGCAAAAGGAACATTCAGAAAAACAAGCGCAGCATCTTTGAAATTTCCGAACATTACAAATAATAAAAGAAATATCAGCGTCAGGCTGATGGGTACAACTTCAGCCAGTCTGTTTTGCGCTCTTCTCTGGTTTTCGAAATCCCCCTGCCACACCA
>JABDDT010000025.1 GCA_013287475.1 Bacteroidota bacterium | reverse complement strand
AGTAAAATTGAACTGGTTTGTAAATGGCAAGTCCGGTTATTACAGACCCAATACCCATTATGATAATCGCTGTATAAGCAATCCGCTGGGCTGCATTATATTTGTCTTGTGGTGGCGCCGTTTTGCGGATGTGGAGATCATGCAATAAAACAAACCATGCTTCCTTAAAAGAATTTTTTTTCGGCATCAGCTGCCTCCATTCCCCGGATATAAGGGTATAAAGAATATAAAATATACCGTTGAGAGTAAAAAACCACATAAAGAGAAAATGGAAGGCCATTCCATCTGCCAGGTGATAGGGAACTTTAAGTAATTTATAAAACCAGTTGGGAAAAAAGCGAACGAAAGTGTGGCCAAAAAAACTAATCGAGTATTCATCATTGGCCCAGTAGATCAAAAGTCCGCTCCAAATCATTACAGCCAATATTGGAAAATTGACCCAGTGGGTCCACCGCATTACAAGCGCGTGTTTTTCTTTGATTGCTTTCATGTAGACCAATTGAATATAAACCAAAAAACCATTTTGGATTTTATAGGCAAGTTTTACTTAGAGATGATTACTTTGGTCGCCCCTGTAATTTCCCCATTTTCCCTGGATTGCAGAAAAGCAATTATTTCCAGCCTTTGATTGTCCAGACCTGACGGTATTTCAATTTCACTCATTCCTTCAATTTGTCCATTAAGCGGAATAGTTTGAAAATTTCTAACAATCTGGACATGAGACAGCGTACGGCCCTGGTTTTCCCCTCTCAACACCTTACTACTGGCTGTTTTCTCAATGAGGGCGAGAACAAGAAAACTATTAGAAATATTCCGGTCAATCTGATAGTGTACGCTCACACTACGATCATTTTCTTTAGTACTATTTATTTTTAAACCAACAGGGTTTGTTTTATGCAAGGCGGCGCTTATCGAATTTCGCAACCTGCTTTCATCGGAACCCACAAATTCCTGTTGTCCATTTATTACAACTTGTGGTGTATATATAGAAGCATTCAACCAGGAGGAATATTGGTTTTGTCTGTTTGAATAAGCGGGTTCGCTGAAAATATCTTTCCAGCCAAGCCGGTTCCAGTAATCAACATGGAAGGCTAAAATATAAACAGGTTTTTCACTGGTTTCCTTTTGAATTTTAGCCACCAATTCATCCGCCGCCGGGCAACTTGAACAGCCTTCGGATGTAAAGAGCTCAACGACGGCAAATCCTGGATCTGTGTTAGCCAATTTTTTGCCAATAGGGTGCCCCGTAAATGAAAAAAGAGTAAGCGTTGAAATTAAAGCGGTATAAGTGAACATTGCTATCTTTTTATTGTATGCCATATTGATAGGATTTTTCTGATTCGTCGTGGGAAGAAGTAAAGCCTTACAAAATAATTTTAAATACGTGTAAGGGATTTGTCAATTTGCCGACAAAACAAATAAAATACATGGTATTTAATAGCTTTTAACAAATGGAAACCCATAGAAATCAATTTGTTCAACTGGAAAAAGCAATATTAAACCCGCAATTGTGGGTAAAAAACTATGCAGATTACTTATACAACTATGCCTATACGAGGCTTAATGATGATGAAATGGCAAGAGATTTAGTGCAGGAGACGTTTCTTGCGGCACTCGAAAAAACCGAAAAATTCGAGGGCCGAAGTTCGGAACGTACCTGGCTAACTGCCATCTTAAAAAATAAAGTGATTGACGTCTATAGAAAAAAATCCTCCGGATTGGGAAACAGCTTCGAAAAAACGCTATCTGATACGGACCAGTTTGAATTTTTTGACAGCCAGAATGGGCATTGGAAAGCTGAGGATCAGCCAAAGACTTTTGGTTTGGAGGAGTACGATCTCTTAGGTAAAAAAGAACTAAGTCATATTTTACAGAAATGCCTGAAAAAACTGCCTGGATTATGGCTCGCTGTTTTCACCATGAAACATATGGATGATCTGGCTTCAGAAACGATCTGCAGCCAATTGAATGTTACCGATTCCAATTTTTGGGTAATTATGCATCGGACGAAAGTTAATTTAAGAGCCTGTCTTCAGAAAAACTGGCTATAATTCAATACCGATTAAAATGCAGGAACTCAGTAAAAATAGATTAAAACAAATTTCTTATAACTGTAGACAGGCGACTTTTCTAATAGAAAAGAAGCAAACAAGTAAAATAACACTAAGGGAACAATTCGCACTGAAATTTCACCTGGCCGGCTGTTCGGTATGCCGAATTTATTTAAAACAAAGTTTGACGATCAACCGAATGGTCAAAAATCTCTTTTATGGTAATGAACCCAGCGATTTAACACTGGATGATCATTTCAAACAGAATTTACAAGAGAGGATAGACCAATACCTGGATAGAAAATAACTTTGGGTCGTTTAAAATGACAAATACCTTATAAAGTTTTGCTTTATAAGGTATTATGTTTTTATCAAATGCCCGGGACTGGATTGACCTATGGTCATCCAGAAACTCCCACGAGGGGCGAAACAAAAACCTCATCACGCTTCGCGTGATTGGTTTTTTATTTTTGTCCGCTTAGCAAATCAGGCTTTGCACGCTTCCAAAATAAAAAACCCCTCATCTTCGATGAGAGGTTTTTGTGCCCGGGACTGGATTCGAACCAGCACATGGTTTCCCACGCTGCGACCTGAACACAGTGCGTCTACCAATTTCGCCACCCGGGCAACTCCCTGCGAAAACCCATTCACGCATCCAAACATTTGCAGATAAACGATCTTTTTGACGAAACCCAGAACCGGATTTTACGGGAGTGCGAATATAAGACGGTTTACCGATTTGAAAAATTTCCGGCCAAATTTGAGCAACACTGAATTACAGAATATCTGTGCCCGCGAGGGTAAGCCAACCATCATTTTTGTATATTTATTATATATTCCATCGTCGTGCCTGGATATATTTTTCATTCTTTCAGGATATGCAATCCTTCCTATTTATTCTCAATAGGATTTCTTGTATTTGTCCTTTTCCCTGCCATTGTAAATGGACAAATTACACCCAAGTCAAAGGAAGGAATAGATCAAAACTGTGTTTACAATAAAAAGTATTCTGAAATTCAGCGACTGAGTTTTTACCCGCTGAATATTTCAGATACGGTAAAGCTCATCTCCTTCAGGTATCATAATAATGATTATCCGGTAAAAAAGGGCCACCTGGTTAAAGACAGTATACTGGAAATAAGGGTACTAAATAAGAAAGACATCGGCAGGTTAACCGATATCCTTTTTAATTACACATCTGACAGAAAGGGAAATATTCGTTCAACAAGATCCTGTTTCCAACCTAGAAATGCGATACTTTTTATTGACAGGGTAGGACAGGTGAGGGAGTATGCGTTGATAAGTTTCAGCTGTGACCAATTTGAAATAAGCTCCAATCGCATAGAAAAGTGGGATCCTTGCTATCAAAAATCGCAGATGATTCTCAGGTTTTTTATTTCTGCAGGAATAAAATACGGAACAGATCTGGCTATGCATAATTATCCCGGGGAAGACTGAATTCCGGCAAATTTCGGTAGCATTTAATCCATCCTGCTCTGCTTAACCTGTCGCTATTTCCCCCGTGGCCGGAAAATTCCCTGCAAGTATTTCATAATGAACTAATTGACTGAAAGCTAAAATGGCATATTTTCAGATTATTTTTCGTATTTTTGCAGCCCCGAATTAAAACCTTCGGGTATTTTATTTTATATGGAAGAAAACCAAATTATTAACTCAAACGCTGAAGGTCAGGAGCCAACTGCAGATACTGCAGTAGCTACAGCGACAACAAATGCACCTGCCGCAAACGGGAAATCACATCATTTTCCACCTCCAACTGCACACGACGATTTCGACTGGACAATCGACAAGAGAAATGTCGCTGCTTACAAAAAAGAAGAAAAAGAGAAGTACGACAAAGTATATGAAAATACTTTTGTCCAGATCACCGACGGAGAACTTATCAAAGGTCTCGTAGTAGGTGTTACTAAAACAGATGTGGTTGTAAACATCGGATTCAAAAGTGACGGTCTCGTTTCACTCAATGAATTCCGCGATCTGCCAAATCTGAAAAGTGGGGATGAAGTTGAAGTAATGGTGATGGAAAAAGAAGACCGCGAAGGTCATCTTCACCTTAGCCGCAAACAGGCCCGCATTACACGCGCATGGGAACGTATCGTTGAAATTCACAAAACTGGTGAAGTAGTAACTGGTACAGTTACCAGCAAAACCAAGGGTGGCTTAATCGTAGATGTATTCGGAATGGAAACCTTCCTGCCCGGATCACAGATCGACGTGAAACCTGTTACCGACTACGATCAGTTCGTAGGTAAGACAATGGAGTTCAAAGTGGTTAAAGTAAATGATACCATCAAGAATGCAGTTGTTTCCCACAAAGCACTTATTGAAAGTGATATCGAAGCACAACGTGCTGAGATCATGAGCAAACTTGAAAAAGGCCAGGTGCTCGAAGGAACCATCAAGAATATCACCGATTTCGGTGCGTTCATGGACCTCGGGGGACTGGATGGCTTGTTATATATTACTGATATCAGCTGGGGACGTATCAGTCATCCGAGCGAAGTACTTAAACTGGATCAGAAACTCCAGGTGGTGGTACTCGATTTCGACGATGGCAAAAAACGTATCAGCCTCGGTTTGAAACAACTGACACCACATCCATGGGATGTGCTGCCAGAAGGAATTAAGGAAGGTGAAATCGTGAAAGGCAAAGTGGTTAATATTGAAGATTACGGCGCTTTCCTCGAAATCATGCCGGGTGTGGAAGGTCTGGTGCACGTGAGTGAAATCACATGGGCCAATACGCCGATCAATGCCAAGGAATTTTTCAAACTGGGTGATGAACACCAGGCACGTATTGTGACGCTTGATAAAAATGCGCGCAAGATGAGCCTGTCCATCAAACAGCTGAGCGAAGATCCATGGAGCACAATTGAAACACGTTTCCCACAGGGAAGCAAACACAACGGACTGGTAAAGAATATCACGCCTTATGGTGTATTTGTTGAACTTTCTCCTGGCATCGGCGGAATGATTCATATCAGTGACCTGAGCTGGCTGAAACGCTTCAACCACCCATCAGAATATACTAAAGTCGGCCAGCACATCGATGTGCTGATTCTCAGCATTGATAAAGAAAACCGCAAACTTCAACTTGGTCATAAGCAACTGGAAGAAGATCCATGGAATGCTCTTGAAAATACTTTTGCTGTAGGTACCATTCACGAAGGAACGGTTATACGCAAAGATGATAAAGGCGCCCTTGTACAACTTCCTTATGGACTGGAAGGATTTGCTCCTAACCGTCATCTTGCAAAAGAAGACGGCAAACAGGTAATGGCGGATGAAGCGACTCAATTCATGGTGATCGAATTCGACCGCAATGAAAAACGTATTGTTTTATCTCATACCCGTATATGGGAACAGGCAAAAGCAGAAGAAAAAGATGTAGCACGCAAGGAAGCTAAAGTAGATGCCGATAAAACCCGCAAAGCCGTAAAGACGATCCAGAACAAGGTTGAAAAACCAACACTCGGCGATCTCGGTGCCCTTGCTGAAATCAAGGAAAAGCTTCAGCAGGAAGAAAAAAGCAACGACGAACCAGGCGTAACGCCTAAGGCTTAAAGCTTAAGGCTAGTAATAAAATGAAGCCCTCCTCCGGTTCAACTGGGGAGGGTTTTTGTTTTTCTGTCATGGAATTGATGTTTAAAATATATTTCTGTTTTGTATAGCTCTTTTTGCTTATCAAAGAGTCTTAATAGAATCTCATGTGACAGTTATTTG
Source organism: Bacteroidota bacterium (assembly GCA_013287475.1). Classification (GTDB taxonomy): domain Bacteria; phylum Bacteroidota; class Bacteroidia; order Chitinophagales; family Chitinophagaceae; genus Puia. Next base: position 30,538 of record JABDDT010000025.1, on the reverse strand, counting down.
TCTAACCCGGGGTTTGTTTCTACAGACCCTTCCTTTCATCAAAAAAAAAGGCGTGATACATAGGGGATATTTATCTTCGGAGCCATAATAAAAATTTAAATCCAAAGCATTATTAAAAACTTGAAATATTCATACTAAAACTTGTACCATGAAAATTATCATATTCCTGTTTGCGATCGTTTTTTCGTTTCAGGCTTTCTCTCAACCTCTGCCGCTTGATCCTGCCATCAGAATGGGTAAACTGCCAAATGGCTTTACTTATTATATCAGAAAAAATACCGAACCGGCAAAGCGTGTTCAGTTGTACCTGGTTAATAAAGTAGGTTCTGTACTGGAAGCTGAAGATCAGCGGGGCCTTGCGCATTTCATGGAACATATGAGTTTTAACGGTACTACCCATTATCCGAAAAATGATTTGGTACATTATCTTCAGATGTCCGGCGTACGTTTTGGTGCGGACCTGAACGCTTATACAAGTTTTGATGAAACTGTTTATCAGTTACCAATTCCAACGGATAGTCCGGCTCTTTTACAAAACGGATTACAGATCATGCGTGACTGGGCAGCAAATGCTACGCTCGACATGCAGGAGATAAACGATGAACGCGGTGTGGTACTGGAAGAAAAAAGACTTGGTAAAGGAGCAGAAGAAAGAATGCGTGACAAGACCTTTCCTGTCATTTTAAATCATTCCCGTTATTCTGACCGCCTGCCGATCGGAGTAGATACGGTACTGAAAAATTTTAACAGAGATGCCATTCTCAGTTTTTACAAAGACTGGTATCGTCCCGATCTGCAGGCGCTGATCGTGGTGGGAGATATCAATGTGGATAGCATGGAGACGCAGGTTAAAAAACTTTTCAGCGATCTGAAAAATCCTGTAAATGAAAAGTCCCGTACAAAATATACAGTACCCCTCATTGGCAAAAATCAATTTGTTGCCGTGACTGATAAAGAATTTCCATATACCGTAATCGAAGTAATGATTAAACAGAAGATGCTTGCGCAAGGCACAAAACAGGAATATTTCGAATGGACCAAAAGAAATCTCTTTAATCTTATGATTGCGCAACGCATCTCAGAACTTTCACAGAAACCTAATCCTCCATTTATTCAGGCAGGCGCTGAAATGGGAAATTTTCTGGGAGGCCTTGATGCATTTACGGTTTTCATTGTAGCTAAACCCGGAAAACTCGAAAATAGTTTTCTTACTGTATGGCAGTTGGTACAGCAGTTAAAACAATATGGTTTTACCGAAGCAGAATTGGAAAGGGCAAAAATGAATTACCTGAGTAATCTTGAATCTGCCCTCAAAGAAAAAGATAAAAGAAATTCCGAGGACCTTGTACAGGAATATACCCGTAATTTTTTAGTGGGAGAAGCAGCTCCCGGAATTCAAATGGAATACGACCTGACCAAATCTTTTTTGTCAACAGCCAAACTTGAAGACATCAATGCATTGTCCCCCTCTTTTATATCAGACAGTAACAGGGATATAATTATCATGGCTCCACAAAAAGACAGCGCTGCACTTCCTGATGAAACTACTGTAAATAATTGGTTTAATACGGTTGCGAAAACAAAATTGTCTCCTTACGAAGATCAATTCAAAACTGAGGCCCTGATTCCTGATGTACTGATTCCTGGAAAAATAATCAATGAGAATAAAATTGAAAAGCTCGGATTAACAGAGCTTACATTAAGCAATGGACTGAAAGTGATATTAAAACCGACAGATTATAAAAATGATGAGATTCGGTTCAAAGGATTTAGTCCGGGTGGATCTTCAATGTATGCAGATTCAAATTTTGAGTCGGCGACTAATGCAGCCAATATGATTGAAAATATGGGGCTTGGACATTTCAAACCTACTGACCTTCAAAAATTATTGAGTGGTAAAAGGGTAGAGGTAGAGCCATATATTTCAGAAAGATCTGAAGGTATCCTTGGATTCAGTGCGCCCGGTGATCTGGAAACAGCGATGCAGCTTGTATATCTTTATTTTACTTCGCCTGGGAGGGACAGCACTTTATTTAACAATGTTTTGGAGCAGGCGGCATCTGAAATTGCGAACAGATACAGCGATCCTCAAAATGTTTATAGGGATACTTCAGATGCTGTGCTGGGTGATCACAGTATTCGCAGAACAGGTCCCTCATTGGAAAAACTACATCTGATCGACCTGGATAAAACCATCAGGTTTTATAAAGAACGTTTTGCAAATGCAGGAGATTTTACTTTCGTATTTACAGGTAATTTTAAAATCGACAGTATCCGACCCCTGCTTGAAAAATATCTGGGGTCATTACCTTCCTCCTCATTTAAGGAGCAGGCCCGCGATTTGAAAATTCATATACCAAATGGGAAAATAGAAGCCGTTGTAAGAAAAGGGAAAGAACCTAAAGCAACTGTACGACTGGTGATCAGTGGTGATTATAAATATTCTCCTGAAACAAATATTCAATTAAGAGCGCTCAGTCAGATCCTGGAATTTCGTTTGCTGGATCGCCTGAGAGAAAAAGAAGGTGAGACTTACAGTCCGAATGTCCGGGTAAATTTTAATAAATACCCAGCGAGCAGGTATGCCTTTAATATTGAATTTGGTTGTGCTCCGGAAAATGTTGATAAGCTGATTGCGGCTACAAAGGAAGAAATAAATAAGCTGAAAACGAATGGCGTGACGGAACAGGATATTACCAAATTCAGTTCTGAAGAAAGCAGGCAGTATGAATTGCAACTGAAAGAAAATGAATTCTGGCTGAACTGGCTTAGCGCTCAATATGAAAATGATGATGACCTCCTCCTGGTACTGAAATATCCTGAATTAATCAAAGAGGTGAATACGGCATCTGTAAAAGCTGCCGCGAATCTTTACCTGAGCGAAAATAATTTTATAAAACTCATATTATTACCAGAGTAGAAGAAAGTGTGAGAGTGTGAGAGTGTGAGAGTGCAAAACTTTTAACAGAACTCTCACACTCTCACACTTTTTTCAGGTTTTCTTCATGAAAATCCTGCTCCATATTCACCGCCCAGATATTACTATGGTCTTTTTGATTGTTGATAATATTGTCCACAGCGACCATCGCTGTCATCATGCTGTGATCGGCATTATTATACCGATGCATTCCGTTACGTCCTGTGAGATATAGATTTTCTATTGTATCTAAAAATTTCTGGATAACCGGGAACTGATCGTAAGCACCAATATATGATGGATAAGCTTTCTGTATTTTAATCACTGTTGCATCGATAAGCGCTTCTTTCCGGATCAATCCAATTTCAGTAATTTCCTTCAGCGCCAGCTCAATCATTTCTTCCCTTGATTTTTCCCAGATCGCATCAGATTCCGAACAGAAATATTCCATCCCAACCCATAAATTGTTTTTATCCTCGACCATCTCAGGGCTCCAGTTATTAAAAATCTGGAGCCTTCCCGCAATTAGGTTCTTATCCTGCAGATAAATCCAGTTGTCGGTAAGCAATTCAAAACCATCCTTATTTTTATCGTCCTGCTTTTTGAAAAGAAGCCCTACCATTATAAAATCCCGATAGGCCAACCCGGATGCAATTTCATTTACCTGAACAGGAACATTGATATTAACCAGGGAAGCTACCAGGTTTTTAAGTGGTATGGTGGAAAAGAAATAATCACCTGGCAATTCAAAGGATTTGTCATCTCCTAGGTCCCTGTATGTAACAGATATTATTCGTTTGTTTTCGACTCTTATTTTTTCTGCCTTTTGTCTTAAATGTATTTCGCCGCCCAGTTCCATGACTTTTTGCGCAACTGTCTCCCACATTTGTCCAGGACCTTTTTCAGGATAAAGAAATTGTTCGATCAGGCTGGTACTTACGCCCTCCTGGAGAATATTTTTATTTGATATAAAAACTGATTTGAAGGATTGGATAATTGCTTTACCAATATTCAGATCCTTGATACGCTGGTAGCCCCAGTCTGCCGGAATATGATCACAGGAAACACCCCATATTTTTTCAGTATAACCTTTGAAAAAAGTCTGGTATAATTCCCTTCCAAAACGGTTGATGAAAAAATGCTCAAGGTTTTGTTCTTTTTTGATTTGAAAAAGTTTCGATCGAAAATAAGAAAGCCCTATCCTGGTAATTTTGATCACCCCAAAATTCTGAAGTGTTTTGCGGTTGAAGGAAAGTGGGTAATCGAAAAAAGAATGATCAAAATAAATCCTTGATTTTCGCGGCCGTATCAGCATTCTTCCGGTACCACCAATATGAGATAGATCAGTTTTGTGTAATTCAATTGTCTGGTTATGATAAGTTATCGGTATTTCATTTTCAGGCAAATCAGCCAGCGGCAGAAACTTAAGCCACCAGTTTATAATTATTTCAGATTTGGAAAAAAAGCGATGACCACCGATATCAATCAGGTTTCCTTTGTAGTTGATGGTTTTGGAAAGTCCGCCGACCTGATTATCCATTTCAATGATCACGGGTTTGATATCCGTTCGTGTCAGCAACTCGTATGCTGCAGTGAGACCAGCGGGACCGGCCCCCAGAATAATAGCTTTTTTCATGCCACTTCTTTTAGGCGTGAAGAAAATATAATCAGGATCATACTTGTCATCCAGCAGAATTCTCCCAGTGTATGGCGCATCGGCAACCATTGGAAATTAACAATATTCAGCACCAGACCTGCAAGCAGCAGAAAAGTAATCCTGCTGATCCATCCTGGAAGAACCAAAAAGCCGGTCATAATGAGTGGAAACCATTGAACCGTATTATATTGATGCCGTGTAACCGGACCAAACAGCTCAATAATCATATACATTGTAAAAGCAAATAACAGAATTTGTATTTTTTGTACCGGATATTTTTTGAGATAAAAATAGAAGTATACGGTTAATGAGAGTACTATACCGGCCGACAAAAACAATAACCATGCAAGTGGTATTTTTTTATGAGTAATATAATAGTACAGTATAAAAATGTTACCACTTTCTGAATATACTTTTATCGGATGTTCATTTATCTGCCGGTCTGCTTCCTCAAAATCAATTCCTTCAAACTTTTTTACAGATAATGTGCCTGCTTTTGGGATTCCAGGTGGATTTGTCAGAGTATTCTGATGAAACAGCACGTGCATTTTCATCCTGCCTGCATAATTCAGGTACAGGGATTTTTCATAAGGATCATTCACAACGAATAGTAAATAAATGATCAATCCCGAAAAAGCAACGGTGAGAAATAGTAAATTTTTCTTATACAACATCATGAATGGAATAAATATTACCATTCCAAACGGACGGATAAGCACGAAAGCAGCTGCACTGATACCTGCAAGAACAATTCCTGATTTTTTATTACTCATTAGTCCGCTAATGATACAACAAATCAGAAATGCAACAACAAGATATAACTGACCACTTTTTATTAAACTCTTCCAGGCCTCTGTTGAAGTAAAAATTATTCCCAGATTCAGCACCAGTAATTTTTCTTTTGCATCGCTTGACATAGCACTGATCATAAAAATCATGCATGCCAGGAGAAAATATTGAAGCCATAACCAGATCTTTGAGATGGTTGCTTGTTGCAATTCGCAAATAGGTAATAATAATTGATGAAAAAACGGACTGGCTGTAGCATTACTGGCTGCTGAAGAATCGCTGTTAATATTTTGTATATCAAAATACCTGAGCCCGTCTGCAGATTGAAAGTAATAATTATAGGGAAGTTTTCTATCTTTTTGCAATCTTGCACCAACAATCCTGTTTCTGAGGTCTGCTGTATATTGCTTTTCCAGATTGATGTCGCGGTAAATAGAATGAGAAAGTAAAACAAGCAGTAAAATTACATTAAGAATAATAATTATTTTACCGGGATCCTTCATATTACGATGATAAGTGCATAGAAAATTCTGCATTGACTGCCAGCGTCCCGCCAACAGGTTTCGTTTTAAGTTTAAAAGAAAAGTGCCCTTAATTCCTCTGCGTCTTCCGGTTTCATTTTTCCACCGAGGATAAGTCGTAATTGCCGCCGGCGCAAGGCCCCGTCGAATAGTTTTATTTCTTCCTCTGTTTCCGGCAGAACTCCCGGGACCGGTATGGGGCAGCGATTCATATCGAGCGAAACAAAAGTGTAATAGGCTTCATTGCTCTTATATTTCTTCTGGTTGATAAAATCTTCTCCCCAGACTTTCATATGCACTTCCATGGATGTGGTAAAAGCGCGGCTCAGGGTTGCATGAATATGGACTGCATTGCCCAGTTTGATAGGATTTTCAAATGAAATATTATCTACAGAAGCAGTTACAACAGGTGTATTGCAATGCTTTCCTGCGCAAAGCGCTGCGGCAATATCCATCCAGTACATGAGGCGGCCTCCCATCAGATTTCCAAATACATTGGTGTCGTTAGGAAGAACAAGTTCTGTCATGATGACCTGTGAATCTTTTGGTGATTTAACCATTGTGCATTTTTTTATTCCAAAATATTTATCATTGACCGTTGACCGTTGATCAGGGGCGGAAATATGTTATATAATAACCTGCTCACATGTCCGTAAAAATCCCTCATCTATGTCAGCACCAATACCTGGCATTTCGGGAACTTCCAGGTGATACCCTTTGAATTCCACACCTCCTTTTACCGGATCTATCTGGTGTCCGAGAAGAGATGTATCCATATCATAAAACTTAATGTTTTTTTGCGATAAAGAAAAATGAGCGAAAGCCGTTAAGGCCAGCCGGCTTTCCAGCATGCCTCCCATCATACAAGCTATGCCATGCGATTCACAAACTTCGTTTATTCTTATCGCTTCGGCGATACCCCCGGATTTAGAGAATTTTATATTTACATAATCACAGGCGCCTGCAAGAATAAGCCGACTGGCATCATGGTGATCAAAAACACTTTCATCTGCCATAATTTTTATGGGAGATACTTTACGCAGCGCCGGCAGATGATGATCATTCCAGCTACGCATGGGTTGTTCACAAAATTCAATATCGTACATACCCATCTGAATGAGTACTGCTTTTGATGTTTCAAAATCCCACCCCTGATTGGCATCGATCCGCAGGCGTAAGGAACTACCCACGGTATTACGAATCATTTGTATTCTTTGCAGGTCTGTTTTTCCATCTTTGCCGAGTTTAATCTTCAGAATACGAAAGCCCTGCATTTTAAAATCCAATGCTTTGGAAGCCATGATTTCCGGTTCATCTATTCCAATAGTAATGTCTGTTTCTAAAGTTTTTTTATATCCTTTCAGGTATTTATAAAGAGGAACATTTTCTTTTTTTGACGCAAGATCGTACAGTGCCATATCAAATGCACTTTTGGCAGTAGAATTGAAAGCTGTGAAATCATCCAGATCCTTCAACCGGTTTTCGATATCAAGAGCTTCTTTTCCTTTCCAGATCCTGGCAAAATCTTTGGCCATTTCGAAGCATGTAGACTGGCTTTCACCAACAATCATGGGAAATGCAGAACACTCTCCTACACCGGTTAATCCTTCGTTCGTCTCTACCCGAATAAATAAATTTTGCGCATGAAACATCGTACCCGTAGCGATCCTGAATGGATGCATGGGAATAGAAAGTTTATAAATACGGGTTTGCTGAATCTTCATGGGCTGACCGAAATTACGTTTTAAAGCCCAAAGCTTAAAGCCTAAAGCCGAAAACTAGTATAAGAGTATAAGAGTATGAGAGTATGAGAGTAGGATTGTGAGAATGCATTTCATAATTCATAATTAAAAAAGTTTTAGGCTTTAGGCTTTAAGCTTTGGGCTTTAAGCCTTAATCTTTTTCTATTACATTTGCTCAGCCGGATTTTTATGATGGATCATCCCGTTTCTTTCGAGAACACAGAAAATGCATTTGCTTATAAATCAGATGCAGAACTCAAAAAAGCAAGATTTCTTTTTAAAAGCATGGGCTCCTCTTTTCTTGTCAGGTTAGGTACAAAACTGACACCCCTGGCTATCCGTTTTAAATTGCCCATAAAAGGTTTGATCAGAAAGACCATTTTTTCACAGTTTGTCGGTGGAGAAACTCTGGGACAAACAGCGCCTGTTGCAAAAAAATTATCAGCCTATCATGTTCAGGCCATACTGGATTATGGTGTGGAAGGTGGAAACAATGGAGAAGCAGGATTTGATCAGGCCTGTAATGAGTTCATCCGGGTTATAAATTATGCGGCATCACAGCCAAATATTCCATTTATCAGTATTAAGGTTACAGGATTCGCGAGGTTTGAATTACTCGAGAAACTGGATCATTCACTTGATTTAAGCCCCGGGCCGCTTATGAAACGCTATGCTGCTGCTCTTGCGGGTTTTACCGAAGAAGAATCGGCAGAGTGGGAGCGTGTACGTAAACGTATGCAAAAAATATGTGTGCAGGCTTCAGCAAAAAATGTCGGTGTACTGGTTGATGCGGAAGAAACCTGGATACAGGATCCGGTGGATGTGCTGAGTATCCAGATGATGCAGATATTCAACAAGGAAAATGTTACTGTTTATAACACAGTTCAGCTTTACCGTCACGACAGGCTTTCTTTTTTGAAAGATATGCTCGAAGCAGCCATATTAAAGGATTTCGTGCTCGGTGTAAAACTTGTTCGCGGTGCCTATATGGAAAAAGAAAGAGCCAGAGCACAGGAAAAAAAATATGCTTCACCGATACAAACTGACAAGGAGGCGACGGACAGGGACTATAATGCCGGTGTTGCTTTTTGCATCGATCATATTGAAAATATTGCATCTATCATTGCCTCCCATAATGACTATAGTAATCTGCGCGCAACGGAAATATTGCGCGAAAAAGGACTTTCATTCTCGAACCCCCACATACATTTTTCTCAGCTTTACGGAATGAGCGATAATATAACTTTTAACCTTGCAAAAGCGGGATGTTCCGTAAGTAAATATCTTCCTTTTGGTCCGATAGAAGAAGTAGTTCCCTACCTGATGCGCCGGGCAGAGGAAAACAGTTCTCTCAGTGGACAAACCGGAAGAGAGCTTGCATTGATTAATAAAGAAATAGCACGTAGGAAAGGCTTAAGGCTTAAAGCCTAAAGCCTAAGGCCCAAAGTAGTGGGGTAATTTCAAAAGTTTGAAGTAGATTGCCAGAGCCAGGAAGATATTTAGAAAATAAATGATTTTTATAAAAGCATTAAGCCTTCGGCTTTAAGCTTTAGGCTTTTTCGGATCGCTAGCTCAGTTGGTTTAGAGCGCTGCCTCGACAAGGCAGAGGTCACCGGTTCGAGCCCAGTGCGATCCACATTATTTTAGAACTGTTTCAGAACCTGAAAGAAAAATATATTCATCGCGTAAAAGTCAGCGAACCGGATCAGAATCATCGGGATGAAGGCTTAATGTAAATTAACCAATAATCTGATTTCTGATAACCGGAATTTCTATTGTAGTCTTCAGACTGTAAAGTCGGGGAATTACTAACAGAAGAGTTGAAAATAATACCATCAGAGAACCATTAATCCACATCATCCTGCTGATTCCAAATAAATCGGCGCACTTACCTACAAAGAAAGATGCGACAGGCTGCAACCCAAAAATGATCATCATAAATGCACTTACAATCCTCGCACGCATTTTCTCCGGGGTTAGTTCCTGGGCGAGGCCAATTGAAAGGGTGAGGACATTGGAGGCTCCTAAACTCGCCATAAACTGGCAAAGCATTGCAATCCCCTGTGTGGTTGCGAAAGAGAACAGAATATACCAAATGCCTGCCCATATGACTGCTCCTCCAACTGCCAGGCAGGATCGCTTAATCTGCTGAACAAAGGGCAAAACAAAAACGATTCCAACCAGTGAACCCGCACCGGCTGCACCTATGACGGCTCCCAATGTTTTTGCATTTCCATTCAGCACGGTAGTCGAAAAAGCAGGAAGCAATTGAACAATCGACATACCAAAAAAAGTCTGAATAGCTGCGAATAAAATGATTAATCGCAGCAATTTCTGGTCGTGAAGAAATTTCAAACCCTGATGGAATTGTTTTAATCCGCTCTCCGCTTTTTCTTTTGTTCCCCCTTTAGACGGGATCATAATTATGCAAATGATGGAAACAAAAATGCTTACGCCATTAATCCAAAATGAAACAGCAGTCCCGGTGGTGGCAATAAGCCATCCTGCAATAGCAGGTCCGGCAAGACGTGTTAGTTGATTCAGCGAATTATTCAAAGCAATTGCTTTTTTAATATTTCCCGGGCCGGCGAGTTCCCCGATAAATGCCTGTTCGGCCGTAACATTAAACGCAGTTACAGTGCCCAGTAAAAATGCCAGAACATACACATGCCATACCATTAATTGATTCGATTGAATCAGAAATGCCATCAGGAATGCAAAAACCATTGCCAGTAACTGTGTAATCAGCAGGATCTTTTTTTTATCATACCTGTCAGCGAATACACCAACCCAGGGGCCAAAAATGAAAAAAGGAATCTGGGATAAAAAAGCAACGATTCCCAGCGCGGTCGCTTTATGTGTGAGTTCCCAGACAACCCAGGCCTGGGCAGTTTGCTGCATCCAGTCGCCAAGCAGATTTACTATCTGTCCGGTCATATAGATCCGGATATTTTTAATCCGTAATGTCGAAAAATTGTCTCCGATGAGCCGGAGTTTATTAAAGATAGTTTCCTCTGAACCTGATTTCATTGAATCTTAAAATAATATTCTTTCTGTTTTAGTACTTACTTGGTTTTATTCCGCAATCTGTAATTTAGTCAGCATTTCATTTGTCAAAGGCTCTGTATAAATACCATAAGCATTTATTAAAATTCCTTTTAGTTTATATTTTTCAGAGGAAATGGCATAAATAATACTTTGATCCGCCGCATCGCTGCCTACGTCAAATCTGAAGTATTTATCTATAATAAATTCGTCGTGAAAAATTTTGTATTGACCATTCCGGCATTCTATACATTGCTGTTCAAGATTAAAATCTTCGGTATAACCTTCTTTTCGCAGGCCGTCGATCGCTTCGATGAGGTTTGAATATTGTTGCATTGGTTTAATAAATTAAAGAGTTAGTTATTCTTTCGCTTAACAGAATTTTTATAAAAGCGGGGAGACAAGTTTCGCTGTTTTTTCAAAGAACTGTTTGTACAGAGGACGGCTTCCCCAGGCTTTCTCATCAATTTTTTCAGCATTTTTTATATCCTCATAGAAGATTTCACGAAGTTCGCCCGCAATCCCGCTATCATATACGATGGCATTTACTTCAAAGTTGAGATCAAAACTCCTGGAGTCCATATTAGCTGTTCCGACCATCGCAATCTTGCCATCGGTTACCATCGTTTTCGCATGCACAAACCCCTTAGTATATTGATAAATTTCAACGCCTCTTTTCAACAGGTCGCCATAATACGATCTGGCGGCAGCATTCACCAGAAGAGAATCCGAATTACCCGGTACCAGGAGTTTAACCGATACTCCTCCTAAAGAAGCTATAATCAGTGCATCCACTAAACTTTCTCCCGGGATTAAATAGGGGGTTGTGATTAGGATTTCATTTGTTGCAAGGCTTATTGCCTGCAATATGGAGAACAATATGGCAGGTGCTCCTGAATCCGGGCCACTGGCTGCGATCTGGACCACTTTATTATCCCTGGTTTGCAAATTATTTTCCGGCGGAAAGAATTGAATATCAGGGTGTAATTTTGAGCTTGCGCAAAAATTCCAGTCACAGAGAAAAAGGTATTGCAGGTATTGAACACCAGGGCCATCAATGCGCAAATGGGTATCGCGCCAATATGTTTTTTTATTGTTTTCCTTGTTAATATATCTGTCGTCGACATTAATCCCTCCTACAAATGCCGTTTGTCCGTCAATTACAATTATTTTCCGGTGATTTCGATAATTGATCCGATTCGCCAGGGCAATAAAATAAATTCTTAAAAAAGGAAAAGCTTTAATCCCGTTTTCATTTAGCCTGCGTGCCAAAGTTCTTCTAATGGAACGACTTCCAAAATCATCATAAATAAACCTGACGTCGATTCCTTCTTTCGCCTTTTCAATTAACACCTGTTCTATTTTTCTTCCAATCTCATCATCTTCATAAATATAATATTCCATATGGATATGATTCCTGGCTTCTTTCAGCGCCCGGATTACTTCAGGGAATTTATTTTCTCCGTTAACCAGAATTTTAACAGAATTATTTGCTGTCAAGGGACTCAGCGTTTCTTTCAATAACATGGATGCCAATTCCTTGTTACTTTGCACGGAGGGATTACTTTCATCCAAAGTCTTTTTTGAATATTGATATATGTGTTTATTTAATCTTTCCGAGAGCACATCATTTTCTATCAGTTTTTTGCTATACATTATCCTGGTCCGATAATTAATGCCGAAAAGAAAATAGAAAATAATTCCTGCAAAAGGAACAAATATTGCAAATATCAGGTAAGCAAGTGATTTTGTCGTGCTGCGCGTATCCAGTATGATGCGCAGGCAAACAATAATTAAAATAATAATATATAAAGCTTCTAAAATTGTAATCCAACTCATGCTGATAATTGGTCAGCATTCGCTTCATTTCCATCTGAAGCCGACAAATCAGAAACTTCATTTGATTTTGACAATTCTATTTCACAATTGATCCATACATCATTGCTTAACAGGAGACCGCCACCTTCCAGCATGCTGTTCCATTCAAGTCCCCAGTCTCTGCGGTTAATTTTTCCATTTATCGAGAATCCTGCTTTTTCATTTCCCCATGGATCTTTGACGACGCCACCAAATTCAACATCCAGTTTTATTCTTTTTGTTATTCCTTTGATGGTCAGATCGCCATATAATTCATAACTGCCGTCATTGTCGACTTTTTCATAGGTGTTGGCAGTAAAATTTATTTCTTTATGAGTTTCCACGTCGAAAAAGTCAGCACTTTTCAAATGTGCATCTCTGTCTGAATTGCCCGTATCCACAGAGGCAGGGTTTATCCAACAATCAATTTCAGCTGTCATAAAATCATCTCCCGTCGTGTAAATGCTTGCATCGAATTCTTTAAATACTCCTTTTACATTGGTGATCATCAGATGTTTTACTTTAAATGCTATTTCGGAGTGGAAAGGGTCGATCGCCCATTTAATTTTTGTTTCCATTGTATATATATTAAAAGTGAAAAATATTTTAGCCAATTTTGACTGATGTCATCGTAATAGATCCGCCCACTGCCTTATCATTAAAAAAGGTTACCGTTTCATTCGTTCCTCTCAGTCCCAGGGTGTAAAGAAGAGGCAGATAATGTTCCGGTGTTGGAATAGCAAGCCTGGCAGCATTCCCCAGACTTTCATAATTAATTAATGGTCTGGGATCCCCAAGGGTGATCAGTTTTTTGAATTGATAATCCATTTTCAGCGCCCAGTCATATCCAAATTCCCGTTGATTTATCATATTCCAGTCAACCATTTTCAGGTTATGAACCATATTTCCACTGCCAATAATTAAAACACCCTTTTTCCGCAGTCCAAATATTTCTTTTGCCAGATCGAAATGGAATTGCGGTCCCTTCGTGTAATCAATGCTCAGCTGCAATATCGGGATAATGGCTTCAGGATACATATGTTTTACAACTGTCCAGGCGCCATGGTCCAGACCCCAGTCATGGTCCTGTACAGCATCAGTTGAACGTATGAGCGATACCGTTTCTTTTGCGAGTGCCGGACTGCCCGGAGCATTATATTGAACATCATATAATTCTTTGGGGAAACCCATAAAATCATGAATGGTTGTCGGAAATTCCATGGCAGTTATCCTGGTACCCTTTGTTAACCAGTGTGCAGAAACAACCAGCACCGCTTTTGGAGTCGGAATTTCTTTAGCCATCCTCGCCCAGCGAAGACTGAATTCATTGTCTTCAATCCCATTCATAGGGGAACCATGCCCAATGAAAAGAACGGGCATGATCTTGTCTTCAGTTTTAAGTTCATTTGTAAACTTATTAAATTCTGAAAGACTTGTCATTTTCCTGTTCGTTTAGCGAAAAGTTTCAGATTATTTTTCATAGGGTTCTGTCATAATCACTGCAAAACTTTTATAGCGTGAGCAAGTGATTCATAACTTGCATCATATGTTTCAAGCCTGTTGCCATTAATAAAAAAAGTCGGAGTGCCATTCACGCCACTTCGGATGCCACCGTCAAAATCACTTTCTATTTTTGTAATTACGCCTTTGGTTTTCCAATCCTTTGAGAACTTTTCCAGATCGAGATCAATTTGTTTTGCAAAATCGAGCAGGCTGTTGACAGAGAGGATATCCTGATTTTCATAAATGGTATCGTGCATTTCCCAAAACTTTTGCTGTTTGTCTGCAGCTTCAGCTGACTGTGCGGAAATCATCGCCTGGGGATGCATTTCCTGTAATGGAAAATTTCTGAATATAAATAATATCTCCTGGCCGAATTGCTTTAGGAGTCTTTTAATAAGAGGATGTGCATAACCGCAATGAGGACACTGGTAGTCGCCGTATTCCACCATCACAATTTTTGCTTTTGTATTTCCGGTCTTGTGATCCTGATCAGAAACCGGTACTCTTAGTTTTGACATTATTTAAATTTTAGTATTCAAAACAGACATGTCTTCAAGAGCATCTAAAATCCCGTCAGCGCCAGGATTAATGCCATCAGGAGAAAGGTAACTCCATTGAATGATGCCTTTTTCATCAATGACAAACAGAGCCCGATGACTTTCTCCTTCCAGTTCATTATATGCGCCATATTTACTGCTTATTTCGCCCTTCGGTTCAAAGTCTGCCAATAAAGGAAAGTGCAGTTTACGGCTTTGCGAGAATGCCATATGACACCATTTGCTGTCGACTGAAATTCCCAGAATTTCTGCATTGTATTTATGAAAATATTTTAGCGTTGCATTATACAATGCCATCTGGTCGCTGCATACCGGGCTCCAGTCTGCCGGGTAAAAGGCTAATATCAGTCTTTTGCCCCTGAAATCTGTTAACTTTAATCGTTGATCAGGCGTTGAATTTAATTCGAATTCAGGAGCCGGAGTTCCTTTTTCTAAGATCATTTTTAAGGAGATTTAATGTAAAATTAATTTTGATAATCAGCTTTCTCCAAAATGAAGATTGAATGCCAGTCTGTGTTATTCACAAGGGATTGAAGCGTCGGAAAGGGAATTCGGACTAATTAAATTCAGGGAATAAGGACTAATTAAATTTAGTGAAATAAATAACCATCACGTACTTATTCCGGGATAATTTTCTTTGGATCCTGAACCGCGATTACTTAATAACTGTTAAACTTGCCAAGGGGTTCACGAACGTTTTAAATTATTTTTATCCCTGTTAAGCACCACTTAACAAAATGGGTCGTTCTTTTCCTTATAAATATTTTAAATTACCTCCCTTTCTGCTCCTTTACATTGTAAGTTCAGGTCAAAACATGAGAATTGAAATGTCCAGAGCATTGGTTTTGCAGATATATTACATATGGTTTTAATAAAACTTCGTTCGCTCAGGGATGTTAGGATGATCATCCGTTTTTTATCAGTCGCAGGCTTCATGAGCCTTTCTCTTCAGCCGGAAGCGCAAAACAGTTTATATATCGACAGTAATCAGTCACTGACCCTTGACCAGTGTATTGACTACGCTTTTAAACATCAACCTGCCTTATTCCAGTCGTATATTAATCAGTCGATTACAAAAACTACCAACGCCATCAGTTTATCAGGCTGGTATCCGCAGATCAATCTTGGGGGAAATTTTACCCATTATAACGAATTACCGACAAGTTTTACTGTCGATTCGAGCGGGAATCCTGTGAAACAGCGTTCCGGTGTGGTAAACACATCCGTCCCGGCACTGACGGTCAGCCAGGCTATTTTTAGTCCAAGTTTGCTATATGCTGCAAAAGCTGCTAATTTTTATGTAAAGCAGTCGGAACAAGTTACTGACAGTACAAAGATTGACCTGGTCGTATCGGTCAGCAAGGCTTTTTATAATCTGCTGCTTACCATCGAGCAAATAAATGTTTTAAAAGAGGATACGGCACGCCTGGGAAAGAACCTGAGCGATGCATATCATCAATATGTTGGCGGCATAGTGGATATGACGGATTATCAGGAAGCAGCCATTACACTGAATAATTCAAAAGCCCAGTTAAAACAAGCCATTGAAAATGTTATTCCGCAATACGCTACTCTGAAGCAATTGATGGGCTGGCCTCCGCAAAACCAGTTCAATGTTAATTTCGATACGGCCAGGATGAAGAGCGATATAAGTTTTGACACTACCCAGGATCTGGTTTATGAAAAAAGGATAGAATACCAGATTCTTCAAACTGGGAAGACAATCCAGCATCAGATAACAGATTATTACCGGTTGTCTTTTCTTCCGACAGTTTCAGGTTTTTTTAATTATGATTTTCAATATGAGAATAATAATCTTGGCGCTCTCTATGCAAATGTATATCCCTATTCATTCATCGGCATTTCCGTCAACCTGCCCATATTCACGGGTTTTTACCGGATTAAAAATATACAAAGATCAAAATTGCAGGAACAATTGCTTGACTGGAGCCAGGTCAGCCTGAAGTCGGAAATTTATACTGAATATACCACAGCACTGGCCAATTATAAAGGAAACCTGTATAATCTTTATATGTTGCAGGACAATGTGGGGATGGCCAAAAATGTTTATGAAATTGTTAGTCTTCAGTATCAGCAGGGTGTAGTTCCCTATCTGAACGTTATTACTGCTGAATCAAACCTGATCACATCGCAGATTGGTTATCTAAATGCTTTGTTCCAGGTTTTATCGAACAAAGTGGATCTTCAAAAAGCTATGGGAATCATTTATTATAATCATTAACGCATCCATCTTTAAGTATTCTTCATGAAAAAAGTATTAGCAATTATATTGATCATCTGTAGTTTGTTGTTTTTTTCCTGCAAGCAAAAACAACCGCCACCGAATCCACCGGTACCTGTAAACCTGATAACAGTTAAATCTCAAAAAGTATATTATTATGATAATTTTCCTGCAACTACCGAGGCGTTGAGTCAGGTTGATCTGCATCCCCAGGTTCAGGGCTACATTACAGGAATATTTTTTATAGAGGGCACCACTGTGCGAAAGGGTCAGAAATTATATGAGATCGATAAAACTTTATATCAGGCTGCCTATGATCAGGCAATAGCCAATGTTAAAGTAGCGGAAGGAAACCAGGTACAGGCAAAACAGGATGCAGACCGTTATACATATCTGAATACTCATAATGCCATTGCTAAACAGGTACTTGATCATGCTGTCATTACTCTGGAGAATGCCGTGAACTCTGTGAAAGCAGCCGAGGAAGCCGTTAGAACAGCAAAGACTAATCTGGAATTTGCAACCATCTATGCTCCGTTTGACGGCATGATCGGATTCAGCCAGGTAAAATTAGGTAACCTCGTTACAGTTGGAACTACCTTGCTGAACACAATATCAACCATCGATCCGATCGCTGTAGATTTTTTAATCAATGAAAAGCAGCTCCCACATTACGAAAATTTACAGCATAACAGGGGAGTACTTCCTGATTCTTTATTCACTTTTTTGTTGCCTGATAATACATTGTATCCTTATACGGGAAAAATTTCAGTGATAGACCGGGCTGTTGATCCGCAAACCGGTTCTATCCGCGTAAGGCTTGTATTTCCGAATCCAAAACTTACATTGAAAGCCGGAACGAGTTGTGTAGTCCGCGAACATAACCAGGATACATTACCACAGATGCTTATTCCCGGAAAGGCCATCGTGGAACAGATGGGTGAATATTTTGTATTCGTAGCGAAGGATACCATTATGGCACAAAAATCCGATTCAACGCAAAAAAAGGATACCGATACAGCTGAGCCAAGGCCAACTCTTCGTGCTTTCCAGAAAAAGGTTCAGGTTGGTCAGGTACTGGGTGCAAACCAGATTGTAAAATCAGGCATCAAAGATGGTGAACGAATCGTTGTGGATGGTGTGCAGGCAATTCATGATGGATCTGAAATTAATGCGGGCTCTCCTGACAGAAAATCAACTGCGAAAAAAGGTGAAAGCGGACATGATTAATATATGATTGCGAATACATTTATCAAGCGGCCTGTAACGGCCATCGTTATTTCAATTGTATTGGTCCTGACTGGGACGATTTGTATTCTTAATCTTCCAATAGATCAGTATCCGGAAATTACCCCTCCGATCGTTCAGGTAAACGGGCAGTTCACCGGTGCTGATGCCGAAACGGTTGAACAGACCATGGCAACTCCTATTGAGGGACAGGTGAATGGAACACCAGGCATGGAATATATGCAAAGCAACAGCACCAATAATGGTCTGATGTCCATCAACGTCACATTTAGTATTGGAACAGATATCGATATTGCTGCTCTTGATGTGCAGAACAGGGTAAGCATCGCTACACCACTCATACCTGCTGTTGCCAGCAGACTTGGCCTCACCGTCAGGGCTCTGAATCCCAGCATGCTGATGATGGTTGCCGTATATGCACCGAAGGGCACACATGATATTACTTTCCTGGATAACTATACCAATATATTCATTCAGGACGCCCTGCTCCGTGTTCCCGGTGTAGGCAGCATCAACCGTTTCACCGACGATTTCAGCATGCGCGTGTGGATGAATCCGGAAAAGATGGCAGCTTATAGTCTGACGCCGCAGGATGTT
Source organism: Bacteroidota bacterium (assembly GCA_013287475.1). Taxonomy (GTDB): domain Bacteria; phylum Bacteroidota; class Bacteroidia; order Chitinophagales; family Chitinophagaceae; genus Puia. Next base: position 11,863 of record JABDDT010000025.1, on the reverse strand, counting down.
ATCAATGCACTCAATTCTCAAAATGTGCAGGTTGCAGCAGGATCTGCCGGTGTTCCGCCACAATCAAAAACACAAACTTTTGAGCTGGGTATTTTAGTGAACGGGCGATTGAACACCGTTCCGCAGTTCGAAAATATTATTGTAAAAAGTTTACCTGCTACCGGTGAACTGGTTTATCTGAAAGATGTAGCACGTATCGAACTCGGAAAATTCACGTTTGCCAGCAATTCTTTTGTTGATGGTCACCGTGCTTCTTATCTGCTTATTTACCAGGCACCCGGCAGCAATGCATTAAAAACTGCCAATGGCGTGTATGCCCAACTGGCGCAACTGAAACAAACTTTTCCGGTGGATGTGGAATATAAAGTGCCATTTGAGGCAGTGACGGTTGTAAAAGTTTCCATGTCAGATGTGGTATGGACCTTATTAAAAACACTGGGACTTGTTGCAATAGTGGTATTCCTGTTTTTACAGAACTGGCGTTCGACATTGATCCCGGTTCTTGCCATTCCGGTTTCCATTCTTGGAACATTTTGCTTTTTCATACCATTGGGATTTACAATCAATACACTGACAATGTTCGGCTTTGTACTGGCGATCGGAATCGTGGTGGACGACGCGATTATTGTGGTAGAAGCTGTTCAGCATTACATAGATGAACAGAAAATGTCGGCTAAAGAAGCCACCTATCATGCGATGAAAGATATTTCGGGGCCGGTTGTTGCGATTGCTCTGATACTTGCCGCGGTTTTTGTGCCGGTTGGTTTTATTCCCGGCATCGTGGGAAGATTATACCAGCAGTTTGCCATTACGATTGCCATTTCAGTGATATTATCCGCCTTCATCGCTTTATCACTCACACCGGCGCTTTGTACATTGTTGTTAAAACCAACAGATGTAAAAAAAGAGGCAAGAGGCATTAATAAAATGTTTTTCCGTTTCAATAACTGGTTTGAGCGCGTAACCAATAGGTATTCAAACGGTGTTCAGAAAAGTATTAAGGCAGCGAGGTATATCGTGATTTTATTAATCTGCATTTGTGTAGCAACCTATTTTTTATTTCAACATAAATCTTCCGGTTTCATACCTTCTGAAGATGATGGAAATTTATATGTCACTTTTCAGTTACCACCTGCATCGTCTACAACCCAGTCGGTTGATGTAATGAGCAGGCTTATGAAGGTTGTTGCAAGCACGCCGGGCGTTGGACATTATGCAGCTTTATCCGGATTGAATGTGCTTAATAATGCATCCAATTCCAATGCGGGAACCATTTACGTTCAACTCAATCCCTGGGACGAGCGAAGCGTATCAGATCAGCAGGTGCCGGGTATAATGGAAGTCATGCGAAGACGAATTGCAGATGCCGGTGTTAAAAATGCCAACGTCGAAGTTATCCAACCATCTCCCATACCAGGTGTGGGACAGACTGTCGGATTCAGTTTTCAGATTGAGCAACGTAATACCAATGATGACCTGCATGAATTTGAAGCAGTGGTCAAAAAATTTGTTGAAGAAGCAAATAAAAATCCAGCTATTTCCGGTGCGTATAGTTTTTACGGAGCACATACACCCGGATTCAATCTGATTGTTGACCGGGATAAATGTGAAAAGCTGGGTGTTAATATAAATGATGTCTTTACCACAATCCAGGCTTATATGGGTAGTCTGTATATAAATGACTTTACAGTTTATAACCGGACTTTCCACGTTGTGGTGCAGGCCGATACTTTGTTCAGAAGGTTGATATCAGATGTCAATAAATATTACGTTCGAAATCAGGCCGGACAAATGCTTCCCCTGGGCACGCTGGTCACTTATTCAACTGCAGAAACAGCTCCGCTGATTTCACATTTTAATATTTTCCGCTCTGCTGAAATTGATGGTAGTTCAGGTGTCGGATACAGCAGCAATGAAACAATCGAGGCTTTGAAAGATGTTGCCGCCAAGGTACTGCCTCAAGGATATGAATATGAATTTTCAGGATTAAGCTATGAGGAAATCAAAGCCGGTTCAACGACTATTTATATTTTTGCTTTTTCCCTTACGTTCGTATTTCTTTTCCTGGCTGCATTATATGAAAGCTGGTCTGTACCATTCTCTGTTTTATTTGCAGTTCCAATCGGAGCGTTCGGGGCCATCTTTACTTTGATACTGGTTCCCAGTCTTACGAATAATGTGTATGCCCAGATCGGGCTGATTACGCTGATCGGCCTCGCGGCAAAAAATGCCATCCTGATTGTTGAATTTGCAAAAGTACGTGTGGACAGGGGCGAAGATTTAATTCAGTCCACCCTGGAGGCTGTCCGTTTGAGGTTGCGTCCTATAATCATGACTTCAATGGCTTTTATTCTTGGTGTATTACCACTGGTACTGGCTACCGGAGCAGGTGCGCAGGCACGCAGAACAATCGGTTATACCGTATTGGGAGGAATGTTTGCTGCTTCAACAATAGCCATATTTATTGTACCAGTTCTATTTGTGGTCATAACCAGGTTATCTTATGGTAAAAAACAGCTTGATTATCTGGTAGCACATCATGATTATTTAATGGAGAAGGCAAGAAAAGTTGAACAGCAGGATATTGATCCGGCATTGGAATTTGATATACAACAATCCCGCGACAGGGATAAATCCGAACAGGCATGATTGCCAATACTTTTATAAAAAGACCTGTTACTGCGATCGTTATTTCATTAGTACTGATCATTTCAGGTATTATTTGCATTGATAATCTGGCGATAGATCAGTATCCTAAAATCACGCCGCCATCGGTTGGTATTTCTGGCTCTTACACCGGAGCCGATGCACAAACTGTTGAACAAACTGTTGCCATTCCCATTGAGGAACAGGTAAATGGTACGCCTGGTATGGAATACATGCAATCCACCAATACCAACACAGGCAGTGTTAATATACGAGTAACGTTTGAAGTTGGAACGAATGTTCATATTGCCGCCCTGAATGTTCAGAACAGGGTTGGAATTGCTGCTCCTTTGCTTCCAGCAGTTGTCAGCAAACTCGGTTTAACTGTCAGGGCAAGCAATACAACTCAGCTGATGCTGATAGCTGTTTATTCTCCAAAGTCTACGCATGATATTAAATTCCTCGACAACTACACGAATATATTTATTGCAGATGCTATGTTACGTGTACCCGGCGTAGGAGATGTGAGTGCGCGTGCAGATAATTTCAGCATGCGGGTATGGATGAACCCCGATAAATTGGCCGCCTACAGTCTGATGCCACAGGACGTGATCAATGCACTTAATGCACAAAATGTACAGGTGGCGGCGGGTTCGACAGGTTCTCCGCCCCAGGAAAATACACAATCGCACGAATTCACGCTGCTTGTTAATGGGAGATTAAATAAAGTATCTGAATTTGAAAATATAGTAGTAAAAACACTCCCCGTTTCAGGCCAACTGGTTTATATAAAAGATATAGCGAGGGTTGAACTCGGAAAATTCACTTTTTCGAGTAATTCTTTTGTGGACGGGAAGCGGGCTTCTTATCTGCAGATTTTTCAATCACCAGGCAGCAATGCTTTGGAAACGGCTAACAATGTATATGCTAAGCTAGCAGAACTGAAAAAATCTTTTCCTGCAGATGTTGATTATGAAGTGCCGTTCGAAGCAGTGACTATTATTAAGACTTCCATGCGAGAAGTCGTGAAGACTTTACTGCAGGCATTAGGACTGGTGGCGCTGGTGGTTTTCCTGTTTTTGCAGAATTGGCGTTCTGCCATCATCCCGGTAATGGCCATTCCGGTTTCCCTGCTGGGAACTTTTTGTTTTTTTATTCCGCTTGGGTTTACAATCAATACGCTGACCATGTTCGGCTTTGTGCTGGCGATCGGAATCGTAGTGGATGATGCGATTATTGTGGTGGAAGCTGTTCAGCATTACATTGATGAACAGCATATGTCCGCAAAAGAGGCAACCTATCGTGCTATGAAAGAAATTTCCGCACCTGTAGTTGCGATTGCACTCATACTGGCAGCCGTTTTTGTACCGGTCGGTTTTATTCCGGGTATTGTTGGGAGATTATACCAACAGTTCGCTATCACGATAGCCATATCCGTGATCTTATCTGCTTTTGTTGCCTTGTCACTGACGCCTGCGCTTTGCACACTGCTTTTAAAGCCATCTAGAGTGAATAAAGAAGCAAAAGGCATCAACCATATTTTTTATCGTTATAATAACTGGTTCGCACGGCTGACAGATAAATATACGAATGGGGTAAAGAGGAGTATCAATGGCGCGCGGTATATTGTTTTACTTTTGATTTGTATTTGTGTGGGAGCCTGGTTTTTATTCAAAACAAAACCATCTGGTTTTATTCCACCGGAAGATGGCGGCCGGTTATTTATTACCTACGCGTTGCCTGAATCTTCTTCCACAACCCAATCTGTGGAATTGATGACAAAACTCATGCAGATTATTGGTTCCACTCCCGGTGTAATTCATTATGCAGCTTTTTCAGGATTCAATATATTGAATGGAGGAGCTACTTCGAATAACGGAACTCTTTTTTGTACGCTGGCTCCCTGGAATGAACGAAAAGAGCCCGGCCAAAAAATACCCGGTATTCTCACAGTGATAAAACAACGGGTAGCAGCCGCCGGAATAAAAAATGCCAATGTTGTCGTTATCCCACCGCCTCCTATTCCTGGTATTGGTGTAGCGGCGGGATTCAGTATGCAGATTCAGCAGGGGAATACCAGTGATGATATTCATGCTTTTGAAACGGTTGTAAAAAAATTCGTTGCCGAGGCACATAAAAACCCTGCCATTTCCACGGCTTTTAGCTATTATGGTGCGCATACCCCGAGCTACAATTTGTCGGTTAATCGTGACATGTGTGAAAAACTAGGTGTAAATCTTTCTGATGTATTTACAACCATGCAGGCTTATATGGGAAGCCTGTTTGTAAATAATTTCACTTTATATAACAGGACTTATCACGTGGTAATTCAGGCTGATACAGCATTTCGCGCGTTTGTTTCCAATATCGATAAATATTATGTCAGAAACCAGGCCGGACAAATGCTACCGCTCAGTACTTTGATTTCATATCAGCCGATCGAGACAGCACCACTGATCTCCCATTTTAATATTTTCCGTTCTGCTGAAGTAGATGGTTCAACACCCCAGGGATATAGTACAGGCCAGGGAATAGAGGCATTAAGACAAACAGCTGCCAGGGCATTACCAAGAGGATATACGTATGAATTTTCAGGACTGAGTTATGAAGAAATCAAAGCCGGTACAACGACAGTTTACATATTTATTTTTTCCATTGTGTTTGTATTTCTTTTCCTGGCTGCTTTGTATGAAAGCTGGTCTGTGCCGCTAGCCGTAATGCTTGCTGTTCCGATCAGCGCATTCGGCGCTATACTGATGCTAACCTGCGTTCCCCCTCTGACAAACAATGTATATGCACAGATCGGATTGATCACACTCATTGGGCTCTCGGCAAAAAATGCAATCCTGATTGTTGAGTTTGCGAAAATCCGCGTGGACAGGGGGGAAGAATTATGGCAATCTACAATGGAAGCAGTACGTTTGCGATTCAGGCCCATTATTATGACTTCCATGTCTTTTATTCTGGGTGTTATGCCACTTGTACTTGCAACGGGGGCAGGAGCCGTTGCCCGAAATACCATCGGATTTACAGTGCTTGGCGGTATGATTGCATCCACATCCATCTCCATATTTATTGTGCCTGTACTCTTCGTTCTGTTTACAAGATTATCTTATGGTAAAAAAGAACTGGCTTATTTACAAGCCCATCATGAACAGCTGCTTGAAAGAGAAAGAAAGGTAGAGCAGCAGAATATTGATCCACAATTGGAATTTGAAATTGATGAAGCCAATGCTAAGGCTCATGAAGGCGAAACGCCCAACGATGAAAGCTGAACGCTTAATGCTGAACGCTTAACGCTGAACGCTGAAAGCTGAACGCTGAAAGCTGAACGCGAAATAAAAAATTAATAATTAATAATTTTAGAAGGCTCTCATTCAGTTAGGGAAAGTATATTCCCATCCGGGTCTTTAAACCAGGCAACTTTTGAACCTCCGGGAGAAGTCCAGATACCCAGGTCGTCCTGGTCCAGAAAACTATATTTCTCACAAACAATACCCTTTTTGTTCAGCGATTTTACTTCATTTAAAATATCAGGAACATTCCAGCCTAAAACGGTAAAACCCTGAGGTTTTAATTCGGGAACAAAAGTAACCCTGAGCAAGACCCCGTTTGCATTGAATTCCAGTGCGTAATTATCTTCAGATAATAACTTCAGGCCTAATATATCCTGATAAAAAGTTTTTGCTTTGTCCGGCATAATAGTGGGAACAAATGCTTTTAGTTCCTTGTCCGCTAGCATAGCAAATCATTTTAATTTGAGAGGATAAAATTAGAACAGTGATTTCATTTATCTTCACTTTTTAATATAAAACGAGCCATTATGAAACGATATTTTTTTTGTTGTATCTTATTTGCACTCATACACACTGCTTATTCTCAGAATCAGCGAACCGTTACTGTCTATACTACCGCTAAAAATACCAGTTACAGGATATCCAAAACTGACAGCGGGATACAGTTTTCCAATTTTGGCCAGCCCTTCGAAACACAGGTATGTGTCTTCGTAGATCCCACCCATAGTTTTCAGACAATTCTCGGCATTGGCGGCGCTATTACAGATGCATCAGCGGAAACATTTGCGAAAATGCCCACAAATGTGCAAAACCAATTGCTGACTGCTTATTATGATAAAGTAAACGGAATAGGGTATACGCTGGCAAGAACAAATATTCACAGCTGTGATTTTTCCAGTGCCAGTTATACCTATGTCAGCGATGGTGACAAGGAACTCAAAACTTTTAATATTGACCATGACAGGCAATTCAGGATTCCATTAATAAAACAAGCGATTGCAACATCCGGAGGCAGGCTGACTTTATTTGTAAGTCCATGGAGCCCGCCAGCCTGGATGAAGGATAATAACAGCATGATCCAGGGAGGCAAATTACTGCCACAATACAGACAATCCTGGGCAAATTATTTCGTGAAGTTTATCAATGCTTATCAAAAAGAAGGTATTCCGGTTTGGGGTTTAACACTGCAAAACGAACCCATGGCAAAACAAACATGGGAGTCCTGTTATTTTTCAGCCGAAGATGAAAGATATTTTATCAAAACATATTTGGGGCCAACCCTGGTTAAACAGGGAATGGCGGATAAAAAGCTGCTTGCATGGGATCATAACAGGGACCTGATTTATCAAACTGCCAGCACTATTTTAAATGATAAGGAAGCCGCGAAATATATCTGGGGAATCGGTTATCATTGGTATGAAACATGGACCGGCAGTGCAATGATGTTCGACAATGTGCGAAGAGTGGCTGAAACATTTCCGGATAAAAAATTAATGTTTACAGAAGGTTGCACAGACCGTTTTGATTCAGCAAGGATTAATGAGTGGGCTTTGGGGGAAGTGTATGGCCATTCCATGGTGAATGATTTTAATAATGGTACAGTCGGCTGGACGGACTGGAATATTTTAGTGGATGAAACCGGTGGACCCAATCATGTAGGCAATTTTTGTTTTGCTCCCGTGATTGGAGACACCAAAAAAGGTGAATTGATATTTACAAATTCATTTTATTATATTGGTCATTTCTCTAAATTTATTCGCCCCGGTGCGCGGCGGATCATCAGCTCAGCCAACAGGGACATGCTGGAAACGACTGCATTTAAAAATGAGGATGGAAAAATTGCTGTAGTCGTAATGAATCGGACGGATAAAACAGTTCCTTATTTACTATGGATAAATAATAAAGCAGCAAAGATGGAAAGCCTGCCGCATTCTATCGCAACATTGATATTTTAGGAATTCAATATTTCATTCAGCCTGTTTTCCTTCTCCAAATACCTTTGCAATAAAGTTATTTGGTTATTTGCTCGGATCAGGTTCTGGTTCCTGTATTTGGTGCTATAATAAATATCATCACATAAATAATCTGTCAGGAAACGCAATGCCTGCATATATATAGCAAATTTCCCGGCGTATATAAAATATTGCTTTTCTTCCGGGGAAAGACTTAATTGCATTTCTCCCAGATATCCCTTTGCGATCTCACGGAAATATTCTTCCCTGATTACGATCCTGTTGAAGTCAGGTTCTTCTTCACTCACAGGAGAGAGATAGGTACGAAGCATATCGCCAACATCGCTGATATAATAACCGGGCATAACTGTATCCAGGTCAATAACACATAAACCCACATCATTCCCTATGTCGAACAGGACATTATTGATTTTTGCATCATGGTGAACAACCCTTAAAGTAAAGGATGGATTCTTTTTAATTTTTTCAAACGTCCCTGCAAGGGCATCCTGCTTCAACAGAAAATCTATGGCTTCACCAGTTTCTTCAATCCTGTTTCTGTTTCCTGTTTGGATGGATACTTTAAATTGATCCAGACGCAGGGTTAAATTATGAAAATCAGGAACAGTAATATGTAATTTAGAAGCATTAAATCTGGACAATAAACTCGTAAATTTTCCAAACTGTTTTGCTGCTTCATACGCCTGCCCAGGTTTTGATACAGAATTGCAGGTATATGAATTTTTAACGAAAGGGAATAACCTGAAATAGTTGTTTTCTTCGTCAACGACATAATTCCTGTGTTTGAAATTTATCAATGGTGTTACAAATAAATAATCCGGGTTATTTGTTCTGAAATAATCAGATAGCTGACTGCAGTTCTCCATAATATCCACCGGCCTCTTAAAAATCTTTTGATTAATCTTTTGCAAAAGAAATTCCTTTCCGGCAGATATTATTTTCCATGTATGGTTGATAAGCCCGTTTCCAAATGGCTTTACAGAATATTCACTTTCATCAATACCATATAAGGATAAAATAGAACCAAACATAGAATGCAAACTTAATCCTGTCTGGTCATGGTATAGCCGGAATAACAATTTTTATTTACATTCAGGCAGCCATTTGAATAACCATGAAAGAGAACCTCACCATTTCCAACCGACTTTCCTCACTAGATTTTCTTAAGGGAATGACTATGATCCTTCTGGCGCTGGAAGGCACCCTGCTTTATGAGCACCTGCGGCCTGTTATGCACGGGACATGGACTGCTCATATTTTGGTCCAGTTTTTTCACCATCCCTGGAACGGATTACATTTCTGGGACCTGGTTCAGCCCACTTTCATGTTTGTTGCTGGTATCGCAATGGCATTCTCGATAAAGAAATTCCGCCTAACCCATAGTTGGGGTCAATCTTTCCTAAAGATTCTGAGGCGATGCGGATGGTTATTTTTCTGGGGAGTGCTTGATTATGCTGTTCGCGGTAACAGACTATCTTTTGAACTCTGGGATGTACTTACACAGTTATCATTTACAACCCTGGTTGCATTTCTGATCATGGACTGGTCAGTTCCTGCACAACTTACCGTTAGCGGACTATGCCTGTTAATTCCGGAGTTATTATACCGGTACATGCACATTCCCGGATTCGATCAGCCATTTGTCGACCAGCATAATTTTGGTAATTATGTAGACCTGATTTTGATGAATAAAATCAATCTCGATGGTTGGGTGGCGATCAATTGTATTTCAACGAGTGCTCATACGATATGGGGTGTCCTTGCTGGTAAATTATTACTGAGTAATAAAACATCTTCCCAAAAATTGAGATACCTGGTTATAACTGGTTTGATATTTCTGGGCCTTGGATTTGGATTAGACTGGTCACATATTACACCCATTATTAAAAGAATTGCCACCAGTTCTTTTGTACTGGCTTCCGGCGGATATTGCCTTTTATTTTTGTCTGTTTGCTATTGGTGGATTGACGTTAAAAAACACGGGAACTATTTAATGTTTTTTAATTTATTTGCGCTCAATTCCATTTTTATTTATCTCTTTAATGAAATTGTTGGAGACAGATGGTTCACTGGTTATATTCTTACCATAACGAATGGAATTTTTGGAATCATACATATTCCATCAATGATTGCGGCAATTTTGGGATCCCTTGTTGTATTTACGCTCGAATCTGGTTTATTATATTTTCTCTACAAGAGAAAAATATTTTTCAAGCTTTGAAAACCGAACGCCTGATTCCCAGTTCCAGACCTCTTAATTCCGCCAGTCCCCGCAAACGCCCAATGGCCGAATAACCAGGATTGGTTTTCTTTTTCAAATCATCCAGCATCTGGTGACCGTGATCCGGTCGCATAGGGATACCTGATTTTCTTTGTTCCATCATCTGAATTATTTCTTTCACAACTTTATACATATCCACATCACCTTCCAGATGATTTTCTTCATAGAAATCGCCGCCATCATTTCTACGTGTACTGCGAAGATGCAGAAAATGAATACGGTTTGAATATTTACGGATCATGGCAGGGAGGTCATTCTCTGCCCGTACACCAAGGGAACCGGTACAAAAACAGAGACCATTGGTTTCTGTAGGAATCTCTTTGATCAATTCGTCTATATCGCCGGCTGTGCTTACAATCCTGGGGAGTCCGAGCAAGGGGAAGGGCGGATCATCCGGATGGATCGCCAGGTTAACTCCGCTTTCTTCTGCAACCGGGACGACAACCTTCAAAAATTCAACAAGATTTTTTCGCAGTTTTTCTGCACTGATATGCTTATATGTATCAAGCGCTTCCTGAAATTGTCCGAGTGTGAAACTTTCTTCACTTCCAGGCAGCCCGGCTATAATATTTTTTTGCAACTGGATTTTTTCATTGCTACTCATTTTTTCAAATCTCTTTATCCCAGCCAAACATTCACTTGATGTATAATCTTTTTCTGCTCCCGGACGTTTTAGTATGTTGAGGTCAAATGCAATAAAAGCAGCTTTTTCAAATCTTAAAGCGAGTGATCCGTCAGGCTGTTGAAATGACAAATCAGTGCGGGTCCAGTCAAGAACCGGCATAAAATTATATGTCACGGTGCGGATTCCTGCAGTGCCAAGATTTTTGAGACTGATTTTATAATTTTCGATCAGTTCAGGAAAGTTTCCGGTTCTTGTCTTTATGGACTCATGAACAGGAAGGCTTTCTACCACATCCCACTTCATACCGGCATCTTCTATTAGTTTTTTTCTTTTTTGAATTTCTTTCAGGGCCCAGATTTTTCCATTTGACAAATGATGCAAAGCGGTTACCACTCCGGTACAGCCGGCCTGGAAGATATCATTCAGGCTGACCGGATCCTTCGGACCGAACCACCGCATGCATTGAACCATACTATAATCTGCTTTTTCTATTCCCATACAGTTATAAATTGGTGTGATCAACCGTTATTTCCCCTTTTTTATTATAATAATCACCACAATTCTTCGTTTTAATTAAAGTGATTATCATAACTGAAGTTTTCTCAAGCCGGTGTTTCTACACTGGCTTTTCTATTATTTTTAAGAATTAATATTTTGACTTTAGTCTTATGCATTAAGCCTTATGCATTAAGCATTAAGATTCGAATGTAAAAATACGTTTCCCTGATCGCAAAATTCCGATAGCTGTTAACTGGTTCTGAGGTTTTTCCGGTTCAATCCTTTAAATTGTTCCTTCAAAGGATCATATGGCAGGCCATTCGAAGATCTCTCTTTATTTCCCGGACAAAAATTCTTTTGGTAATAATAAACAAATCGTCCTGGGGGGAGATGTAGGCGGCACCAAAGTAAATCTGGCAATTTTCGAAGCAGATGACGATCAGGTTCGGATGATCAGGTCCTCGTCTTATCATTCTTCCAGCTCTCCCTCGGTAAATGATATACTGAAGCAATTTTTAAAAGAAAATCCGGACTATCGTCCGGA